>JAYUAH010000446.1:0-4194 GCA_043741415.1 Betaproteobacteria bacterium | reverse complement strand
GATTGAATGCGCCATGCCCAAGACACATGAATAAAGCTTTGATGCCGGCGGCCATAGGAGTAGCATTTGCGGCTTTCCAGCGACCCTAACAGTGTCGGCTTAGACGCAAGACACCCGCAGGCGCGTTACCCCTATTCTCGTTCACGATGGCGGGAACCATGGCGCAAAAAATTTTAACCCCACGGAGGCAGGCAAAATGCATAACCAATTTTTGAAAAAATCAGTTTTGGGTTTGTCGGTGTTGGCCCTGGTAAGTGCGACCGCCTATGCGCAGCCGAAAGTCGAACCGCGCAAATCGCTGTCGCCCGTGACCGAAGAGATGCTGCGCAATCCGCCGCCGTCGGACTGGTTGATGTTCCGCCGCACGTATGACGCCTGGGGCTACAGCCCGCTGGATCGTATTAACAAGAGCAACGTCAAGAATTTGCGAGTGGCATGGACGTGGGCGCTGACCACCGGTGCGACCGAGATCACGCCGATCGTGCACGATGGTGTGCTGTTTATTTACAACTACGCCGACAAAGTGCAGGCGCTGGATGCAACCAACGGCGATCTGTTGTGGGAGTACAAACGCGATCTGCCCGCGCCACTGGTGGCCGAAGGCGGCAATCCGTTAGCCAAGCGTAATATGGCGATCTTCGGCGACACCTTGCTGGTGTCGACCTCCGATGCGCATTTGATTGCGCTCAACGTCAACACCGGCAAAGTCACTTGGGACCGTGCGGTAGCGGACTGGACCAAAGGCTGGCGCTACACCGGCGGGCCGATGGTGGCGGGCGGCAAAATCATTGCGGGCATGAGCGGCTGCGGCAATGCGCAGCCCGGCGGTTGTTTCATCACCGGGCACGATCCGCAAACCGGTGAAGAAGCGTGGCGCTTTAATTCCATCGCGCGCCCGGGCACGCCCGGCGGCGACACCTGGAACGGCGTGCCGCTGGAAAAGCGCTATGGCGCATCGGTGTGGAATTCCGGCAGCTACGACGTCGATACCAAAACAATATTCTACGGCGTCGGCCAGCCGTATCCGTGGATGGCTGAAATGAACGGCCTGGCACCAAAAAAAGACGGCATGAAAAACAATGCGCTGTACGCCGACTCAACGCTGGCCATCGATCCCGCCAGCGGCAAATTGAAATGGCACTTCCAGCATCTGGAGAACGACACCTGGGACCTCGACTACGCGTACGAACGCATTCTGGTTGATCTGCCCGTCAACGGCACGCTGCGCAAAACCCTGGTGACTGTCGGCAAGCTCGGCATTATCGAAGTGCTCGATCGCACCACCGGCGAATGGCTGTGGCACAAAGAAACCGTTTATCAAAACGTAGTCACCGGCATCAATCCCAAGACCGGCGAGAAAACCATCAATCAGGAATCGGTGCCGCACATCGGCAAGACCACGGTGAATTGTCCGGCTGATCCGGGTGGCCGCGGCTGGCCCGCAACCGCGTACAGCCCCAAGACCAAAATGCTCTACCTGCCGCTGAATGAGTATTGCTCGGACACCACGCCGGTGCCGGTCGAACCGGGCCAGATTTACATGGGCGGCGGACGTGCGATTTACGCGCGCAAACCGATACCGAACAGCGATGGCAATATCGGCCGTGTGGATGGCGTCAGTCTCGACACGCAAAAACCGGCGTGGTCGTTTAGAACGCGGGCGCCGCAAACCGGCGCGGTATTGTCGACCGGCGGCGGACTGGTATTCTCCGGCGCATGGGATCGCTATGTGCGTGCGTTCGATGACACGACCGGCAAGTTGCTGTGGCAAGTACGCACCAGCAACGCCGTCAACTCGTTCCCGATCACTTACTCAGTGAATGGCAAGCAGTATGTGGCCGTCTCAGTAGGTAACGGTTCGAGCCATGCGCGGTCACTCGCCACACTCACGCCCGAAATACGCAATCCCGATGGCGGCTCCGCGTTGTGGGTGTTTGCGCTGCCGGACGAATAAGCTCGATCTGCGTTAATCGCGCTAATCACGCTAATCACGCTTAAGGCTCGTGGACTGCTGCACCGAAACATCGGTCGGCAGTTCGCGGCCGCCCGCCTCGTAGCCGTTGGCTTGCAACAGATACGCCAGCACCTCGGCGTAAACCTTGTCGCTCAACACACCGGGACGGTCAGGCGGCATTTTGCTCTTGAGATACGCGTAGAGACTGGCGACGTTGCCATTGCTCCAGCGGTTGCGGAAATACGAGCCCTTCAACGGCGCGCCGCCAAACTCGCCGTTGTCCAGGGTGGAACCGTGGCAGTCCATACAGTTTTGCGCATACACCGCCCTGCCCTGCGTGACTTGCAGCTCCGTAAAGCTCACGGGGATTGCAGCCGTCGGCGCTGCAGCTTCTTTGGCTAGCGGTATTACCTTTTGCCGTAGCGCATAAACCGCGGCGGCGCTCAAGCGTTCCGTGCGCAGCGCTGCGATCTCGGCGGCATCGAAGGGTTTGAAGTTGGCCGCCGGCTTATCCCATGCGCTTACCACGTGATTCAACACGCCGGCGATCGCGTTGTCGTCGAGCGCGGCCCACGCCGGCATGGTGCCTGCATAGCTCGCACCGTTCACACTGATCGCACCTTCAACACCGAATAACAGCACGCGGATCAGATAAGCGCGCCCGCCGGCTTGCACCAGCAGGTTGGCCGTGTGCCCGGCCAGCGGCGGAAATGCGCCCGTGACGCCCTGCCCGTTCTCCTGATGGCAGGCAACGCAGTTGGCCGCATACACTTTGGCGCCGGGATTCGCAGCCGGCGTCTGGCCGTGCGCCGTGGATACGATGAAAAATAGCACTGCAAAACAAACCGGCAAGCGGTAACTGCGAGTGGGAGACATGCGGTGATTCTACCTTTTTGGCCATTGCGAAAGCTGCGATTGTAAATCGCGCCGCACCCCGGTGAGCAACTGAATCCGCTAAGGTCACCGAGCGTACGCGAAAACTTGCGTTAACCGGATCAACGCGCTTACATTCTAATAGTCACTGTTCGATAATTTGCGATGGCTAATCACCCGCTCAGCCACTGTGACCGTAGTCGTTCACGTAGCCATGCTACGCGGTCGTGGTATTCAGCACTTTCTTAACCTTCAGGAGTTTTCATGTTAATACCCAGTTCGTCGCGCACCCGCAAGACCGTATGCAGCATAGCGGTTACGTTGATCAGACTTCGCCGTGAAGCAGTGCGCCATGCCCAGCGCTAACCCGCGCTGGAAACTCGCGGTTGATGTCGAGCGCTGCATCGGTTGCCACGCCTGCTCCGTCGCCTGCAAGGTCGAGAATAATGTGCCGCTCGGCCGCTTTCGCACCAAAGTCTATTATTGGGACCACGGCAAATTTCCCAAGGTCAAACGCACGTTTCTGCCCACGCTGTGCATGCAATGCGAAGATGCGCCGTGCCTCAAGGCGTGCCCCACTAAATCGATTAACCGTCTGGCCGATGGCATCGTGCGCGTTGATCCCGACACCTGCGATCACTCCGGCAACTGCGAAACCGCATGCCCGTACGGCGCCATAGGTTGCGACGACAACGATGTCGCCGACAAATGCGATTTCTGTTCGCACCGGCTCGCTGCCGGAATGGAACCGGCTTGCGTCGAAACCTGTCCGGCAGAGGTATTTCACTTCGGCGATGCCAACGATCCGCAGTCGCCCTACTCGCAATTCATGAAGAAAAACGGCGCGCAAACCGCCGTGCTGAAACCCGAAGAAAAAACCAAGCCCTCGGTAGTTTACAAAGGCCACGCCCAGGAAATGGAAGCGAAGATTCCCAAGGGTCATGTGCACGACCCTTATTCGTACGAGATCGAAACCTGGACTGCGCTGCAAGCACAATTCCCCAGTAGCAAACGCGTGAAATGGGATCGCGTTGATCCGGGAAAAAATATTCTTGCCTACTTCCCCAATACCAAAAAAACCACGGGCGCAGACAAAGCATGAAACGCCGCGACTTCATCAGGCGCGGCTTCGGCGCGCTCGCCACCCTGCAACTTGGCGAAACCATACTGCTGGCGCCCGACAACGCAAACGCGCAACTGTTCGGCCCCAAAAAACGCGAACTCTACGGCCAACGTAAAGCAGTGCGCCGCGCCAACGGCAAAGGCCGTCTCAAAAACGACTACAGCCGCGCAACCATTGTCAAAGGCGTATGCCTGAATTGTTCAACCGTCTGCGGCATACAAGGTTATGTGATCGACGGGCGCCT
>JAYUAH010000445.1:0-4199 GCA_043741415.1 Betaproteobacteria bacterium | reverse complement strand
CCGCGGGCGGGTTGGTGGGATCATTCGGTACCCATTCGAAGCCGTTTCACGGCGGCAAGGCGGCGATGGACGGCGTACTCGCGGCGGAGATGGCGCAGGGCGGCTTTCAGTCTTCGACCAAACTGCTGGAACTGGAAAAAGGCTTGTATGACGCACTGATTCAGGATCGTAAAGCCGAGATACCCACTTTGGATTTCAGTTATTGGGAAATCAAACGCAATGGCTTTAAGCCCTATGCGAGTTGCCGTGCCACACACGCGGCGATACAGACGTCGTGCAAGCTCGCATCGCAAGTGGCCGGCCGCAAAATTACCAAGGTGCACGCCAAAGTGCATCCCAACGTGGCGATCGTGGCGAATCAACTGAATCCGCAGACACCACTCGCGCATAAATTCAGCGTGCGCTATTGCGTGGCGATGGCGCTCACCGGCTACCGCTTGGTGGCATCGGATTTCAGCGAAAAATTATTGCAGGACAAGGCGCTCAAACCCATCGCCGATGTCACGGACATCGAAGTCGTGCCCGATCAGCCGCAGTACGAATCGCATGTGGACGTGTATGTCGAAGGCGCAGCCCAACCACTGCACGCTGACACCAGCATCGTGCTCGGTCACGCCGATAATCCGATGAGCGACGATGAGGTGTGGGACAAGTTCGATGGGCTGGTGACGCCGGTGCTGGGTGCGTCGCCGGCGCAGGAACTCTATGCACTGCTGCAGTGCTTCGAAACACCGGGCAATCTCGGCAGGATTTTTTCACTGGTTGCGAAATGACGCGATGTCAGTTCGCGCTGGCGGCTCTCTTAGTGTATGGGCTTGCAGGGCCGCTGGCGCAAGCGCAGGCGCCTGCCACAAGCGTGGGGCAGGTTTACCCGGCCAAGCCGATACGCCTGATTTCTCCCTATGCTGCCGGCGGCGGCAGCGACACGCTGGCGCGCATCATTGCGCAGAAGTTGACCGAGAGTTGGGGCCAGCCCGTGGTGGTGGATTGCCGGCCCAGTTCGGGCGGTAATCTTGGCGCGGAGCTGGTCGCGCACGCGGCGCCGGACGGCTACACCCTGTTTGTGACACCCAGCGCGGTACTCACCATCAACCCACATTTGTACGCCAAGCTGCGTTACGATAGCTTCAAGGATTTTGCGCCGGTCATTGCGGCCACCAATTCGCCGTTCTATCTGGTGGTGCATCCCAAAATTCCTGCTGTCAACGTCAAGGAATTGATTGCCTACGCCAAGGCCAACACCGGCAAGCTGAATTACAGTTCGTCGGGCAGCGGCTCTTCGGGCCACCTCGCAGGCGTGTTGTTCGGCAGCCTCGCGGATATCAACATCGTGCACATACCGTACAAGGGTGCGGCGCCGGCGACAGTGGATTTGCTGGCGGGCCATGTGCAGATGCGTTTTTCGAGTGTGGTGCCGGCGATGCCGCATGTACGGTCGGGGCGGCTGCGCGGGCTCGCCGTCAGCAGTGCCAAGCGCTATTCGCCCATGCCCGAGGTGCCGACCATTGCCGAATCGGGTTTACCCGGTTATGCGGTGGAGGCCTTCTATGTGGTGGCGGCGCCTGCCGGCACGCCGCGCGCCATCATTGATAAACTCAATGCGGAAATCACTCGGAAATTCAAAGATGCGGAAGTCAGCGCACGTATGGCCGCAGACGGTGCAGAGGTGATCGCGGCCTCCGTGGCGGACACCGCAAAAATGCTGCGCGACGATTACCATCGCTGGGCCAAGCCGGTGAAGGATTCCGGCGCGCGGGTGGATTGATTTCCAATTGAGGAGACGAGCATGGGTAAACGCATTGCAATGATGGGCACCGGCGCGCTGGGCGGCTATGTGGGCGGCTATTTCGCGCACCACGGCCAGGATGTGACGCTGATCGATTTTTGGCCCGAGCATATCGAGACCCTACGCAGCGAAGGGCTCGATCTCGATGGCGTGACGGACGAAGAAAAATTCGTCGTCAAGAACGCCAAGACCCTGCACTACAAAGACCTCGCCACGCTCGCCGCGCAGCCGCCGTTCGACATTATTTTTATTACCGTCAAATCGTACGACACTGACCGCGTCACGCGCGCGGTGGCGCCGTATCTGGCGCAAGACGGCTTCATGGTGTCGCTGCAAAACTGCATGAACGAAGACACCATTGCCGCGGTGGTCGGTGCCGAACGCGTGGTGGGTATCATCGCGTCGATGATTTCGGTGGAGCTTTACGCGGCCGGGCGTATACGCCGCATGGCGGAGAAGGGTGGCGACAAGCACACGGTGTTCCGTGTCGGCGAAATCCACGGCCAAGTCACCGAGCGCGTGACCGAGTTGGTGAAATTATTTTCGCTGATTGATAGCGCCAAAGCCACCCCTAATTTGCAGGGTGAGCGTTGGACCAAGCTCACGCAAAATGGTATGAGCAACGGTATTTGCGCGGCCACGGGCCTGACCGGTCGCGACTGTGACAACAACGATGCGATACGCCGTTTCGCGATTCAAGTGGCCGGCGAATCGATACGCGTCGGTCGCGCGCTGGGCTTCCACCTTGAAAAAATGGGCAAGCTCATGCCGGACCAACTCGAAAAAGCGAGCGCAGGCGATGCCGCCGTGCTGGCGGAGGTCGAGCACATCATGAAAAACCGCAAGGCAGAAAACCCGCGTGCTGCCATTCAACGTCCGTCCATGGCGCAAGACATGGCGAAGGGCCGCAAGACGGAAATCGAATTCATGAATGGCCTGATCGTGGCCAAGGGCAAGCAGACCGGCGTCTCCACGCCCGCGAATGAAAAACTGGTGCAGGCGGTCTTGAGCGTGGAGAGCGGGAAAGTTAAGCCTGCGGCGTCGGTGCTGGGCGGGTAGTTTAGATCGTAGGTTGGTGGTGAGCTTGCGAACCCCAACGGGTGCGTGACGGCAATGAAAAGCGTTGGGGTTCCTGCGTCACCCCAACCTACCCGTGTCAGATCTCTTCGGTAATCACCAGATTCGATTTTGTAGTGCGCTCCCGAATCGCAATCAGCGGCCGGTATTCGGGCGAGGTGTACCAGGTCTTGAGTTGCGCCACGCTAGGAAATTCGAGTATCACGAAGCGCTTGGGTGACCAGCCGCCTTCCAGCGCTTCGGTCGCGCCGCCGCGTACCAGATAGCGGCCGCCGTAGGCAGCAATCGTGGCCGGCACCTTTTGTTGATACTCGGCGAATCCGGCGCTGTCGATGACTTCGATGTCTGCAATCACGTACGCTGCCATGGTGTTGCTCCTTGTTGAGTCGTTGGACATAGTATAGTCCGGCTGTTATCACTTCGCGCAATCGCAAACAGGGAGAAGCACGCATGGCAGACAAAGAACTCGCAGGCAAAGTAGCGCTGATCACCGGCGCGGCAAAAAACATCGGGCGCGCCACGGCGCTGGAGTTGGCGAAGGCTGGTGCCGCGGTCGCAGTCAACACGCGGCACTCGGTGGACGACGCGAAAAAAGTCGCCGAGGAAATTCGCGCTGCCGGCGGGCAGGCCGAGGTTTACGTAGCCGACATCGCCGACGCGAAGCAGGCCAAAGCCATGGTCGATAGTGTGATGCAAAAATTCGGCCGCGTGGATTTTTTGGTGCTGAATGCCTCGGTGCGCACGGAAAAACCGTTTCTCGAATTGAGTTACGACGAGTGGCGCTTGCCGCTGGGCATCACGCTGGATGGTGCGTTTTATCTGGCGCAGGCGTGCATTCCGTCGATGATCGCCAATGGCGGCGGCAGCATCGTCACGCTGGGCGGATTGACGGCGCTCTCAGGCGCGAAGAAGCGCGTGCACGGGTCGGTGGCGAAGCACGGACTCGTCGGCATGACGCGCGCGCTCGCGCGCGAGCTGGCGGAACATGGCATCCGCGTGAACTGCGTTGTGCCGGGACAGATGTATACGCCGCGGGCTCCCGGCCGTGCGCCGCGCGCCGATGCAGCATCGACGGTCCCACTCGGTCGTGCGGGTGAACCTGCCGAAATCGCGACGACGGTGCGTTTTCTCTGCGGTCCCGGCGCGAGCTTCATCACCGGCCAGACGATCCATGTGAACGGCGGCCAGGCGAGCTTTTAGCTCGCTGCGCTTCGCTGAGGACTGAGGACTGAGGACTGAGGACATTCTTTAGAAATTAAAACCTGAAATAGCCGAGGGTCAACCTTTTTCAGACAGTTTGTGTACCGTAACAAATACAGAACTCCTCAGCACTCAG
>JAYUAH010000444.1:0-1675 GCA_043741415.1 Betaproteobacteria bacterium | reverse complement strand
GCTCGAAAAAACCATGGGCGTGGGCGGCGCGGTGGGTTTGTCGACTGCGGCGAATGTGTTTGTCGGCATGGTGGAAGCGCCGCTGATCATTCGCCCGTATTTGCAGCAGATGAGCCGCGGCGAGTTGTTCATGGTGATGACCGGCGGTATGGCGGGCATCGCGGGCACGATGATGGTGCTCTACGCCGTGATCCTCGGCCCGGTAGTGCCGGAGGCGATGGGCCATATCCTGTCGGCCTCACTCATTACCGCGCCCGCGGCTATTGTCATCGCGGCGCTGATGGTGCCGCCGACGGGCGCGCCCACCGCAGGCACGCTCGATGCTACGCTGGAGGCCAAGAGTTCGATGGACGCCATCGCGCGCGGCACTATTGATGGCCTCACGCTATTGCTCAACATTGTTGCGATGCTGATTGTACTAGTGGCGCTGGTGACACTGGCTAATTTGGCGTTGACCTTGCTGCCGCCGTTCGATGGCGCGCCGGTGACGCTGCAACGCTTGCTGGGCCTGTTGATGGCGCCACTGGTGTGGCTGCTCGGCATTCCATGGGACGAATCGGTGCACGCCGGCGCGTTGATGGGCAGCAAGACCATACTCAACGAATTTATTGCGTACCGTGAAATGTCGCAGTTGCCGCCGGGTGCCTTGTCCGAACGCAGCCGCATCATCATGACGTATGCATTATGCGGTTTTGCGAATTTCGGCAGCCTGGGCATTATGATCGGCGGCATGGCGACCATGGCGCCGGCGCGCCGCGATGAAATTGTGGCGCTCGGCATGCGCTCGATTGTTTCCGGCACACTGGCGACCATGAGCGCGGGCGCGATGGTGGGTATATTTTTGTAAGTATTTGATTTTAAACAATATTTTATGGTGACTTATGCGTGCAGCCTGGTATGAAAAAAACGGCCCCGCGGCCGACGTGATGAAGGTGGGTGACATGCCCGATGCGGAACCCGCTGCGGGTGAAGTGCGTGTGCGGTTGCATACGTCGGCGGTCAATCCGTCGGATGTGAAAGCACGGGCCGGTAGTCGACCGATACGCTGGCCTCAGTTGATACCGAACAGCGACGGTGCAGGTGTGATCGATAAGGTTGGTGCCGGTGTCAATCGCCGCGTCGGCGAACGCGTGTGGGTATTCAACGGACAATGGGATCGTGCATTCGGCAGCAGCGCGCAAATGATAGCGCTGCCGGCAGCGCTGGCGGTGCCGCTGCCCGATCATGTTTCATTTGAGCAGGGCGCGTGCCTGGGCATCCCGGTGATGACCGCGCATCGCGCGCTGTTTGCCGATGGGCCGATCAGCGGCAAAACGGTTTTAGTGACCGGTGGTGCAGGTGTGGTGGGGCACTATGCGATTCAGTTGGCGAAGTGGGCCGGTGCGCGCGTGGTCACCACGGTGAGTTCAGACGCCAAAGCCGCGCACGTGCGTGCCGCGGGTGCGGACGTGGTGATCAACTATCGTACCGAGGATGTCGCTGCGCGTATCAAAGCCCAGTGTACTGATAGCGGCGGCGTGGATCGTATCGTCGAAGTCGATTTCGGCAAGAATCTTCCGGTGAGCGCGCAAGTGCTCAACGACAGCGGCGTGATCGCGTGCTATGCCTCGACCAGTGTCCCGCGGCCCGTGTATCCCTATCCGGAAATGTTGTCGCGTAACCCGCTGCTGCGCCA
>JAYUAH010000443.1:0-4203 GCA_043741415.1 Betaproteobacteria bacterium | reverse complement strand
CGCTGCTCCATTTTTTGCGCTCGGCGCAAGCTCGTGCGGTGTGGCGCACGCATGGTTTTGGTGTGCCCGGGTAATGTTGCTTTCGCCCGACGAACTCGGCATCGTACTGCTCAGCGTAAAAGTGGCGTTGTGGAGTGTGGTGCTGAGCCTGCCGTTCGGAATGGCGACGGCGCATGTGCTGGCGCGGCGTGAATTTCCGGGTAAGAGTCTGTTTGATGCCGTTGTGCATTTGCCGCTGGTATTACCGCCGGTGGTGGTCGGCTTTTGGTTGCTGATGCTGTTCGGCAAGCAGGGGCCGCTCGGTATTTGGCTCAATGATTGGTTCGGCATCAGCGTCGCATTTCGCTGGTCGGGTGCGGCGATTGCCTGCGCGGTGATGAGTTTTCCGCTGATGGTACGGGCCATGCGCTTGTCGATGGAAGCCGTCGATCCCAAACTCGAAGCAGCGGCGCAAACGTTGGGCGCGGGACGCCTCGGCGTGCTGCTCACCATTACGTTGCCGCTGGCCATGCCGGGCATACTCACCGGCATGCTGCTCGCGTTTGCGCGCAGTCTGGGCGAATTCGGTGCGACCATTACCTTCGTATCGAATATTCCCGGCGAAACGCAAACCTTGCCGCTGGCGATTTACGCGTTATGGCAAGTACCGGGCGGTGAGGCGGCAGCGCAACGGCTGTGTGTGCTGTCGCTGGTGCTGTCACTGGCGGCGTTGCTGATTTCGGAAGCGCTGGTGCGCCGTGCACGTCTACGAGTATTGGGCCATGACACTGTCCGTCGCGATTGAACACGAGCAGGGCGGCTTTAGCCTCGACGCGCAATTCGAGTGCGGCGCGGGTGTCACTGCGTTGTTCGGGCGCTCCGGGTCCGGCAAGACCACGCTGGTGAATGCGGTGGCCGGTCTCACGCATGCGCGCAAGGGGCGCATTGTGTTCGATGGCGAGACCCTGTTCGATTCTGCGCAGGGCATACACGTGCGCGCGGGGCGGCGGCACTTTGGTTACGTGTTCCAGGAAGGGCGGCTGTTTCCGCATCTCACCGTGCGGCAGAATCTGATTTATTCCCATTGGTTTGATCGCCGTTTAAGTAACGAGCGCGATGTCGCGCGTGTCGTAGATCTGCTGGGCATCGCAGCATTGTTGCAACGTCGGCCGGCGCAGTTATCCGGCGGCGAAAAGCAGCGTGTCGCCATTGGTCGCGCGCTGCTGGCGAAGCCGCGTTTGCTGCTGCTGGACGAGCCGCTGGCGTCACTCGACGCGCAGCGCAAAGACGAAATTTTGCGTTATCTGCGGCGGCTGCGCGACGAAATGCGCATTCCCATGATTTACGTCAGCCATTCGGTCGAGGAAGTGGTGCAGTTGGCTGATCACGTGGTATTGCTCGCGGCAGGGCGCGTGGTGGCTTCTGGCACTGTGGAGGAGGTGATGGGCCGGCCTGATTTACGCTCAACCGCGGGCGTGTTTGAAGGGGGTGCGGTGATCGAAGCGCGGGTGAAGCATATCGATGCAGAAGACGGCGTTGCTACGCTCGGTTTCGACGGTGGTGAACTGACGGTCGGTAATTTTGATGCGCAGCCCGGCGATTCCGTGCGCGTGCGCATACGCGCGCGTGAAGTATCGATTGCACTGGAGCCGCCGCGCCACATTAGTATTCAGAATATTCTGCGCGGCAAAATTATTGCGATGGATGCGCCGCGCGGCAGCAGCGTGAACGTCACAATAGCGGTGGGCGCTGCGATTATTCGTTCGCGCATTACCAAACGTGCCGCGCGACAGCTCGTGTTGCAATCAGGCATGGATGTCTATGCGTTGATTAAAGCCGTCTCGCTTGACCGCTGAGGTGAGTCAGCGTAGTATTAAATAATTCAATAAAATCAAATACTTACAATTAAATAGAAGTCATGAAAATATTCGGCTTTGCCGGCTACAGCGGCAGTGGCAAGACCACGCTGATCGAGAAGCTGATTCCGCTGTTGACCGCACGCGGACTCAAGGTGTCGCTGGTCAAGCACGCGCATCACACTTTTGATGTGGATACGCCGGGCAAGGATTCGTATCGTCATCGCCACGCGGGCTGTACTGAAGTGCTGGTGACGTCATCGCGGCGTTGGGTGTTGATGCACGAATTGCGCGGTGCCGAAGAACCCGATCTGAATCAACAGATCATGCATCTGTCGCCTTGTGATTTGCTGCTGGTGGAAGGCTTCAAGCATGAGCCGATTCCGAAAATCGAGGTGTATCGCGCCGTGGTGGACGAGCCCATGCTGTATCCGCACGACACGAACATCGTCGCGGTGGCGAGCGACGCGCCATTGATCACCAACACCACTCTGCCGTTGCTCGATCTGAATCAGCCGCAGCACGTTGCCGATTTCATGCTCAAGCATCTGGGATTGGTGTCATGAGCGCGGCTTGGATTCGCGGCGGTGCAGTTGCATAATACGGCTATGATCAAACTAGTGTATTTCGCCCGGCTGCGCGAGAACTTCGGTATGGCCTCCGAAGCAATCGCGTTGTCCGCAGGCATGACAACGCTGGACGATGTGCGTGCCACTTTGGCCGCGCGCGGTGGTGTGTGGGCGCATGAATTGGCGGCGGGGCGTGCGTTTCGCGCGGCGGTGAATCAATCGATTGCCGACGCCGGCACGCCCGTCAACAACGGCGATGAGGTGGCGTTTTTTCCACCCGTGACCGGAGGCTGAAATGGCGGTGCGCGTGCAGCTTGAGGATTTTGATGTCAGCCACGAAATCGCCGCACTGCGCAAAGACAACCCTGCCGTCGGCGCCATCGCGAGCTTCATCGGCGTGGTGCGTGATCTGAATGACGGCGACAGTGTCGCCGAGATGACACTGGAACATTATCCCGGCATGACAGAAAAATCCGTCGAAGCCATCATCACGCAGGCGCGCGCGCGCTGGCAGGTGATAGACGCGCTGGTGATTCATCGCATCGGCACCTTGAAACCGCTGGATCAAATCGTGCTGGTGGTGGTCACCAGCGCGCATCGCGGCGACGCCTTTGCAGCGTGCGAATTCATCATGGATTATCTGAAAACCCGCGCGCCGTTCTGGAAAAAAGAACAGACCGGCAAAGGCGCGCGCTGGGTTGATGCACGCGCGGCGGACGATGCCGCAGCCGAACGCTGGACCGATTCAAAATGAATGCTGTGGGTCTGCTGGCCGTCGGTGCGGGTGCCGCCATTGGTGCGTGGCTGCGTTGGGCGCTGAGTCTGGGCCTCAATACCATGCTGCCCAATCTGCCGCTGGGTACGCTCGCGGCCAATCTGGTGGGTGGATTACTTATCGGCGTGGCGCTGGAATTGTTTACGCTGCATCCGGTGCTGGCGCCGGAGATACGCTTGTTCGTGATCACCGGTTTTCTCGGCGGCCTCACCACGTTTTCCACGTTTTCAGCGGAATCGGTAAGCCTGCTACAGCGCGGTCAGTACGGCTGGGCGGTGACGCTGATCGGTGCGCACTTGCTGGGCTCGCTGGCGATGACGTTGCTGGGCATTGCCATCGTGCGCCGCGTAATCGGTTAAAACAGATTACAAAAAATTCAATATAATCAAATACTTACGTAAAACATCCGTAGGTATGCGAAGCATAGTTCAGCGCTTGCGTGAGGGGTCTGTCGCGTCTTGCCAAGCGCCATCCATGCGCAACGGTAGCGGTCCTGATTTGCCCAGATCAATGCCCACGGCGGGTGTCGCAGATGGCGAGGTCACCGACACGCCGCCCACCGGCAGCGGCCCGTGCGATGCTGCGTAGTAGGCAGCGCCGCCCACCACTGCCAGCAACGCGGCTGCACCAAGCATACGCCTTGAACGCGAGCGGGCTTTATTCAACAATGACAAATCCTGTGCCGGGCCGTTCAGCACGGCCTCTGCATCGCCGCGCTTGGCGCTGGCTTCGGCCAGCGCCTGTTCGGCGCGCAGCCGCGCTTGCTCTTCGGTATAGGCGCGGTCTTTGGCGACTTTCGCCTGGCGCGCTGCCTCGGCCGCCGTTTCTTCTTCCAGACTGCGTTCTTCGGCAGCGATGCGCGCCTGCGTTTCTGCCGCTTCGCGTTCGGCGGAGATCTGTGCCGCTTCTGACTCAGCCTTAAAGCGCGCCTCGACGGCGACCAAAGCGACTTCTTCCTCGGCCTGGCGTTGCTGCGCGGCTTCGATGGCCTCGGCGTCGGCTTCTGCGCGCATGCGTGCCTGCC
>JAYUAH010000442.1:0-9739 GCA_043741415.1 Betaproteobacteria bacterium | reverse complement strand
CGCATCCACGCACGCTGACCTACTCCGCCGGCCTTGCGGGCGAATCGCCGCAGCTTTCGATGGAATTCCTCAAATTGGCGACCACGATGGACGTCGCACACATCCCGTACAAGGTTGCGGCACAAGGCATTAGCGATACGATCGGCGGGCAAATTCCGTTCAACAGTGCAAATCTGCCTTCGGTTGTTGTCCATGTACAGAGCGGCCGCTTGCGCGGCCTTGCCGTCACCAGCGCAAAGCGCGCCTCGCAAATTCCGCACGTGCCGACCATACAGGAGTCCGGCGTCGCCCGCTACGAAGTGAATTCCTGGTATGGCCTGTGCGCACCGGCCAACACGCCTGTGGCGATCACCGACAAGCTGTACGCCGATTTCACCGCGGTACTGCGTACGCCGGATATTCAACAGCGGCTCGATGATTTGGGTATCACGACCTCGCCCATGACCTCGGCCGATTTTGAACAATTCATACGCGCCGAAATTACGCGCTGGGCCAAAGTCATCAAGGAAGCGGGGATTCCGCAGCAATAAGTTGCAACCCCTGTATCGAATACTGCGCCGGTGGTTTGTAGCGGCATGCAACCTGCGCTTGCGGCCACCTGGATCTGTTGCAAGTAGCTTTTGCGGAAACATGAATACATCGGCAGGTGATCTGTTCACACTCGTCAAGAATTTGAGTTTTTTGACCGGCGCGCTCCGCCGGTTTTTGTGGATCGCATTATTGATACGCTATTTATCAATAACAATTTTTAAGTTGGGCCAACCGAGAGCCACCGTTCAGTTATTTTCGCTTGGGATCGGTACGCTGAATTCGCGAAATCAATTCAACAAACCGGCCACGTTGCGACATTCAGAAGTTAGAACTCGTCGCCCGAAACCTGTCGTACAGGTGGCATAGTAAAGGCGTTTGAGGACGGTACAATAGCTAAACTCGGCACAGGGCCGCGACTTCGAGCCGAATATCTTGGATCGGATTTGTCGCGCCGGCGGCCGTGCCCAAACCTATCGTAGCCCGGCTGAACGAAAGCATCCGCGAAATCTTGCTCGTGCCCGGCGTCAAAACGTGGCTCACAGCGCCGGGTTTTGATCCGGTCAGCGACACGTCGGAGCAATTTGCCAAATGCATCAATGAAGAAATCACCAAGTGGGCGAAGGTGATCAAGAAATCTGAGGCTAAGCAGGACTGATCGTTTTGGCCAGTGATGCCTCGAATTCGCCCTGCCGCGTGGACAGGGTTTTGAGCCAGCGCTGGCCGCCAAACGTAAAGCCTATCCAGTAACCCAGTTCTACGATTTCCGGCTCGGTGAACTCGCTTTTAAGCTGTTCCCACTGCACATCGTCAGCCTGATTGGGGTCATACATGATGGCATCTGCGTAACGCAGGGCGATCTTTTCGCGCTGGGTGAATTTTTCGGATTGCTCATAGTTTATCAGTTCCGACATTTTGTTGCCTGCTTCCCGCGCGGACCGCGCGGAGCCCTGATTACTTCAGTAGCCGCATTCGATGGTGAACGCGACATAGGCACGCGTAATTTCTTTCAAATCGTGTTCAAGCACGCCAGCGTTACCGTCGAACAGCATTTTTCGGGTGAGCGTAAACGAGCGCATCACGTCGGGTTGGTGCGCGCGGATCGCCTGATTTTCGGGACCGGGCCGGCCGTCGCGGCGCGCCTCTTCCAGCCACAGACGTGCCTCGGGATCGCGGATGTTGTCGGGATTAACGTAACTGAGTCGGGCCATGCGTGTGCTCGTTTGATCGGTGGAAATTAGATGCTAACATGCTTGCACCCCATGTCGCCGACAGTTCTCTGCTGCTACCGAGGGATTGCGAAGAATAGCGAAAGCGTAACGAGGAGAACAATCATTACTGCACGAACACTGGCTGCCTTTATGTGTGCGACCTCAATATTGGCGTCTGCCGCGCACACCGCAGAGCCCACGCGCTACCCCACCAAACCGATACGCCTGATTGTGCCGCAGCAGGCTGGCAGTTCCAATGACACGTTGAGCCGGGTGATGGCGAATTTTCTGGGCGAGTTGCTGGGGCAGCAGGTGGTTGTAGATAACCGGCCGGGCGTGGGTGGCGTCATTGGCATGGAAATCGGCGCGGCAGCGGTGCCGGACGGTTACACGTTGGTCTCTATGGCCACGGCGCAGGTCATCTCGCCGCATCTGCAAAAGAACCTGTCCTACGATACCTTCCGCGATTTCGCGCCGATATCCCTGTTTGGCATTACCTATAACGTTTTTATCGCGCACCCGTCATTGCCTGCCGCGAGCGCCAAGGATTTTGTTGCACTGGCCCGATCGAAGCCGGGGCAGATCAATATGGCGTCCGCAGGGCCGGGCTCGCAGAGTCATCTCGCCGGCGTGATGTTTTCGCTGGTCTCGGGGATCAACGTGCTTCATGTGCCGTACAAAGGTGCTAGTGCGTCGATATCCGCCGTGCTCGGGAACGAATCGCAGTTCAGCGTGACGCCGTTGCCTGCCACCGTCGGACATATCAAGTCCGGGCGCCTGAAGGCTCTGGCGCTCAGTTCGAAACGACGCTCTGCTGATTTGCCGGATATGCCGACTTTCATCGAGCAGGGCTTTAACTTCGAGTCGAGCGGCTGGAACGGCTTGATTGCGCAGCGCGCAGTGCCCAGGCCCGCACTGGACCGGATTTACACTACGCTGACCAAAGTGGCGACAACGCAGGCGTTCAAAGAGCAGATGGCGCGGCAGGGCGCGGAGGTGGTGATTAGTGAACCGCAGGCATTCGCGCAATTCATACGCAGGGAATTCGATTTGTTTGGTCCGGCGGTGAAGGCGGCGAATCTCAAGGCGGGGTGATCTCGGATTGATACCAGAACAAGTAAGTATCCCCCGGCTTTGCCGGGGGATACTTACTTGCCCGGCAAGCGCACACTGATCAAGTCTCCGCCGATTACCTTGTTTCCGCCAAATCCGCCTGCTTCAACCGCCTCACGAAAATCCGCTTCCGTGAGCGGGCTGCCCGGGACTTTGTACGGCCCCTGCTGCGTCGATCCCAACGGCGGAATGAAGTGCGTTAGCATCAAATGTTTCGCGCCTACCCGCTGCGCCATCGCACCGAGGTCGGTGGCCGAGCTCTGGCGATAATAGATGGGCGCAGGAAAACCGCTGCCTTTGTCCGGCCCCATCGCAGGGTGTATAGCCGAGTGGACAATTATATCGACGCCCTTGGCCAGGACTTCCACCTGCGCCGAGGTGGAAGTGGCACGCGGTGGCGCCAGGATGTCGTTGCCGGCGTCACCGCCGATCACCACGCTGCCGGCGGGGGTGTCCACGCGATACGAAGCGTGCCCCGCAATATGCGTGGAGCGGACCGCGCTCACTTTGACATCCCCGCGTAACCACACCACCTGCACACCATCTTTCGGTGTGAAGGTCATAATGTTTGCCGCTGCGGCTGGCCCTCCGTCGAGGCGATCCCTGTCTTCGGCGCGACGTTGTGCGATTTCGCCCGATTGAATATAAGCGTCGCCAATATGCGCCACCAATTTGCGACAACTGACGATGTGGCCCTCGGCCACTGTTTTGGCCGATACATCGTCGCTGCAAACGATATCAACCTTTGGTCCTTTGGAATTGAAGTGCCAACGTATCTGTAACAGATCGGCAAGCCCATCCACGTGATCCGAATGCATGTGCGTAAAAAAGATCGCGTTAAGCTGATTCGCGAGCACGGGTATCTGAGATAGACGTATGCTGGTGCCGCGCCCGGCATCGAATTGCAGCTTTATCGCATTGCAGCCGTCGCTGTCGTCACCATATCGCACCAGCGTGCCCGCACCCGCGAGGCCGCCAAACGCCGAGGGGCCGCCCTGCGTACCGGTGAGAGTGACGATCATGCATGGCGCAGCGAGCGTGGCGTTTGACACCACCCCGGTAAGACACAGCAGCAAGATAAAGCATGAGTATTTGTTTTTGAACATTATTCTTATTTCGACGTAGGGGAATTTCACGCTACCTTATTGCATAAGCACCACTGTATCCGCCCTCGAGCAGGAGGTCAATTTCAGGCCGTGTAGGTCGGCACCTTCACAGTGCGCTAATACCATTCCAAAGGATGCCCGCACCTTGAAATTGGCACGATTGAAGTCGCAGAAGTGATGGAAATAAAGCGATAAAGTTTCGCCGGGACGAAAATTACAGCCTCCGAAGCGGACATTATTGTAGGACCGGAATGGGTCGTGAACCGCCCCACGCCGACGCCGCCAACTTCAACATCTCACCCATGCGCCTTGCGGCTGTCTGCGGGTGCTTCGTCGCGCGAATTCAAACTGTAGTCGCGCACTACCGAGGCCACCCGCAGCCGGTAATCGCTGAACACGTCGCCGCGTCCGCGTGCCTGGGCGGCACGATGGGTTTCGACATTGCGCCACGCCTGCAGTGCCGCTTCGTCGCGCCAGAATGAAAGCGACACGAATTTGCCGGGGTTGGTGACGCTCTCGAAGCGCTCGATGGAAATGAAGCCGTCGAATTTTTCGACCTCGGCTTTGAGCGAACCGGCAAGATCAAAGTATTCGGCGGTTTTGCCCGGTGCCGGCGTAAATTCAAATATCACTGCAATCATATTGACCTCATCGATAGCACGCGACGCTCTTGACGCTACGTGTATTGCTCGTGACACGGATGATCCGCAGGCGCAACATACCATTTCGCGCGCGAGCCCCAGAAAATGCTGTTCTCCGGACGCGCCATATCCGCGGGCGCTTGATCGAGCAGCCCGGCGGGTATCAACATGTCATCACGCCCGCGCACCTGATGCGGCACGCGCGTGCCGCATTGCTCGCAAAACCATACCGAGAAACGCTGCGCGCCGGGCACATCGTAGCACTTGATGTGCGCCTCGCCCGCACGCCAGGTGAATTGCGCTTTGGGCACAAACGCGTTTGCTGCGTGCGCGCTGCCGCTCGCTTTTTGGCAGCGCGAGCAGTGGCAATAGCGAAACGCGGTGAACGGCGGGGTCACTTCAAAACGCACACTGCCACACAGGCAGCTTCCGGCAAGCGATACATTGGGCATAGTTTATAGCCTAAAAAGTCATTTAAAATCAAATACTTATGAGTTATCTGTCGAGGCGATTTTTTAAAGTGTAACCCGAATACCGTGCGCCGCACGCGGTCGGCTTCGTGCGTGGCGCAAAAAACAGAAGGTTGGCGCGTGATATGCATCACACATATACGGACACCGCCCATGCTACGGTTATGGCCGCTGTCGCGATATACGCAACGTGGCACTTTGCAAATCACCGGCGAAGTGGGCAATCGCATTTCTGACATGGTAGCCTAGTCGACGGGGTTTTTGGTGCAGCGTTCAACATGAATTTCATGATGCAAAGTTCGGCTGTTCAACAAAACATTTGATGGAGAAAATGCATGCAACGTCATACTGCAACTTACTCAGCGTTTGGGCATACGCTGAAAAATATTGCGCAATCGGCCCTGGCGGCCTTGTTGTTGGCCGGCGTGAGCGTGTCGGGCTTCGCGCAAACCGATGAGGACACCGGCCGCAAAGCCGCGGAAGAGCTGCGTGTGCTGGTGAGCGAAGGCACCGGCGTCATCGGCGACCTGCAGCCCGCCATCAACAGCGGTAAAACCAATCCAGCGCAGGTAAACCCCGATGCGCTGGTCGAGCAATTCAAGGCGCGTTATCAAATGGCGGTCGGCAACATGCTGGATCTTAAATCGACCGGACGGTGACGGCAAACGCACAGCGCGACGACGAAATCGGCCAACTGGTGAGTGCCACCGATCAGGCGCGGCTGGCATGGATCACCGCCATCGGCGACATCCGCATCGCCACGGAACGCATTGCGCGCACCTCGGGCGATATTGCGTTGGGCGCGAATACACTCAACGAACGCAGCGGCAATGCTGCTGCCAGCCTGCGCCAGACGGCGGAATCGATGGGTGGTTTGCTGAACATGGTCGAGGCCTCCACCGCATCCGCCCGCAAGGCCGCAGACCTTGCGGGCACGGCGATCCATGCAGCACGCGACGGCAGTGCTGCAGTGGGCGAGCTTGCGCAAACCATGGATGACATACGCGCCTCTTCCGCCAAGATCAGCGAAATCATCGGTGTCATTGACAGCATTGCATTTCAAACCAATATTCTCGCGTTGAACGCCGCAGTGGAAGCCGCGCGCGCCGGCGAACAGGGCCGCGGCTTCGCGGTGGTGGCATCGGAAGTGCGTGCTCTGGCGCAGCGCTCATCAACGGCCGCGGGAGAAATCCGCAACCTCATCGGCGCCTCGGTGGAGGGCGTGGCCAGGGGCGCGCAAAGCGCGAGTGGCGCCAGCCAGAAAATCGCGGACGTGAGTGCGGCGATCGACCAAGTGTCGACGGTCATCAAAACCGTTTCCGAGGCGGCGCACCGCCAAAGTCAGGAAATCGATCAGCTTGCACGCACCATTCAACAACTGGACCAGCTCACCCAAAGCAACACCGACATGGTCGGCTCATGGACCGGTGCGGCAAGCGAGCTGCGCGGCGAATCGCAGCGCCTCGCGGGACTGGTGACGCGATTCAAGCTGCCGCAACAGCAACGCGTTACACCCGAAACACAGTCGCAAAGCATCGCGCACGACACCGCGTCCATCCTCGTGTCATCGCGGCCATCACGCCGACAACTACCCCGTTAGCCTTTCGGCTGACGTATTGTAAATATTTGATTTTAAACAATTTTACTACGGTACGGGACAGACTACGTCAATGTAGTTTGCCAGAATCCGACATCCACCCAGCGCTCAAACTTGCGCCCCACTTGCGGAAAGTGCGCCACTTTCACGAAGCCGCATTTTTCGTGTAGCGCAATGCTGGCGTCATTCGGCAGTGCGATGCAGCCCACCACCGCGTGCACGCCGCATGATTTGAGTTCGCGCAGCAATTGCAGATACAAAGGCTTGGCAATGCCGCGTCCGGTATACGCTGGGGCGACGTAGATGGTGCTCTCCAACGTGTAGTCATACGCGGCGCGCGTGCGCCAGCGCGTGGCATAGGCGTAGGCTACGACTGTGGCATCGACTACGGCCACCAGCCACGGATACAGTGCGGTGTAGTCGCGTATGCGCGCGGCCATTTCCACTGCCGCAACTGGCGCCTGCTCGAACGTGATCACCGTGTCGAGCACATACGGGTTGTAGATCGCGCAAACGGCCGCGGCGTCGCTTAAGCTTACGCTGCGTACGCTGGCGTTCAATCGGGCATGGCCCACTGTGGATTCCACACCACCTCCCACACATGCTGATCGGGATCCTGAAAATAGCCGGCGTAACCGCCCCAAAATGTATTCTGCGCGAGCTTACCGATCACCGCACCCGCGCGCGGCAGCAGCGGCTGGGTGTGGTTTTCGTACATGCGCTGTAAAACAGTGGCTTACAGCGGCACCATGCCCGCCCACCACATGATTTTGTCGCCGACATCGATGTCGTAGGTGCGCACAAAATTTAGCTTGCCGTCCGCGGCCATGCGGAACACCGACAGCCCCGCTTTCACGGTGCGTATCGAATCGCCTTCCCGCACATCCACCGGCAGATTGTGCTGTGCCACCAGCATGCGTCCGCTGGGATCGATGTGGAAAGTGCGCGGATGAAATTTCTGCGTTTCGATGTTCTGGATTTGCGTGGGCTCGCCGGTCTGCGGATTGAGCGAATACACCACGATGCTGTTTTCGCCGCCCTTGTAGACTTTTCTGCCGTTGAAATCGACCAGCGCCTCCGAACGGTTCGCGCCGTACAAAAAGCGCCCGTTCGGATGCACATGCAACGTGCTTGCGGCCTGGCGCGAGCGGATGTTGTTGGGCTCCAGCAGCGTGGTCTTGTTGTAGACCACTTCGGGCGACGGTCTGCCGCCTGGCACGCGATGCATGTGCATCCGGTTTTGCGTCTCGATCGACACATACATCCACGGTTTCGTCGGATGAAAATCCAGATGCCGCGGGCCGTAATCCTTGCCGCCGTTGGGGGCGATTTTGGATTGGTTGGAGAGCACGCCGTCCTTGTAATCAAACACCATCAGCGCGCCGGGGTCTTCGGGACTTTTCGGCGTGCCCTCGTTGCCGCGTGCCACCATCACGGCGTGGTGCCCGTCGGGCGTCATGCGGATTTGGTGCGCGTAAATGCCGGTGTCCATCGCCGCTTGCGGCACTTCCGCGCCCGGCGTGAAATCCGGATTGATGCGATACACGCGCAGCGAGCTCGGAATATTGAAGGCCACAAGTAGGTGCCGCGACTCGGTGTCGAGCGTCATGTGTATCGGCCGCACGGGCAGCCGAATCGAATCGCCGACTTGAGTAAGCGCACCGCTGTTCGGGTCGATCTTGTACGCGGTGACAGAGTGATCGGTCGCGCCCGACACGTTGGAGCTGGAGGCTGCGTAAAAATAGCGCCGGTTGCGATGCGGCCAGCAGTACTGCACGATACCGCCGGGCGTCGTGACTGATTCGCGTGCGGTCAACGTTGCGTTTGCGACATCAACCTCGTAACGCGTGAGCACTGGCCCCACGTTGGCATACAACGCCAATTTGCGCTCGGCGCCCTGTGCAGCGGCAAAATGGGGAACGGCGGCACTGGCGGCAGTGGCACCGACGGCGGACAAAAACGTTCTGCGGCTGGGCATGGTGAATTCCTTTGTGGAGTAGGTGAACAGGCTGGCAGCGGTATTCAAACGCCATGCATCCCCCCGGCGGCTTGAACATGACAAATCTAACACCAAACGCGCAGCAATCAAACGGCACACGACTGCGATGATACCGCCGGCAGAGTAAACTGCGCGCCATGCCCACCACAAAACAGCGCGTGCCCGCCGTCGAATTGGCCGAAATCCTCCCTGGCCAATCCATCGAGCTACTGAAGGCGCTGCACATCCTCACCCGCGATGGGCGCATGAATCAGGATAGCCGCCGCAAGTTAAAGCAGGTGTATCACCTGTATCAATTTATCGAGCCGCTGCTCACGCAGGTGATTGCGGATTGCGGCAGCGTACGGCTTGCCGACATCGGCGCAGGCAAATCCTATCTCGGTTTCATACTCTATGATTTGTTTTTCAAAGCGCGCGAGGATGACTCGCACATCTACGGCATCGAAGCGCGCGCCGGACTGGTTGCTCAATCAAAGGCGCTCGCGACTGAACTCGGTTTTACGCGCATGACGTTTGTGGATGTGCCGGTGGCCGAAGCGATGGCGGCGCCCCAACTACCTGAGAAACTCGATGTCGTCACCGCGCTGCACGCCTGCGATACCGCCACCGACGATGCGATCCGCTTTGCATTGCAAAAGCATGCGCGCTTCATCGTGCTAGCGCCGTGCTGTCAGGCGGAGGTCGCTTCAGTATTGCGTAAGCACAAGGGCGCGGCGATGGGCGAACCACTGACCGAAGTGTGGCGCCACCCGCTGCACACGCGCGAATTCGGCAGCCATATCACCAATGTGCTGCGCTGTTTGCAACTCGAAGCACACGGCTATCAGGTCAATGTCACCGAGTTGGTGGGCTGGGAGCACTCGCTGAAAAATGAACTAATTATCGCGAGTAATAAAGATTTGCCGCGTGCGCGCCCTGCGCGGCGGTTGAATGAACTGATGGAAAAGTTGGGTCTTACGGAAATGCAGGAAAGGTTTTTGTAGAGTGACTGCGTTGTCACCATAGCGCCACAAAAATATCCCTTGTCGTTCCCGCGCAGACGGGAACCCATAGGGTGCTTCCAGTGCTACTGTG
>JAYUAH010000441.1:0-4204 GCA_043741415.1 Betaproteobacteria bacterium | reverse complement strand
GGGCAATGCCAATGCAATGATAGAACTGGCCGTCAAGTATGCCCATGCCGAGGGCGTGCCCAAAGATCAGCAAAAAGCGAATAATTTGTTTTGCCGTGCCGCAAAGTACGGCAGTGCGGAAGGGTTGTTTAACCTGGGCTGGGCGTATGCCAACGGTCGCGGTGTCGAGCGCGATGATGGTGTGGCCGCGGTGCTGTTCAGAATGGCAGCGGATCGCGGGCACGAGCATGCCTCAAAATTGCTCGGGGTGGTGCACGAAAAATCTACGGTGAAGTTGCCGGCCTGCGTGATGCCGGGTGCGCTGCCGGTGGCGGTGTTGCCGCGTGCGCCTGCAGGCATGGCGGATGAACCGGAGTCGCACGTGCCGATGGCGCCGAAAGAAATCGCGCAACTGGTGCAGCGGCTGGCGCCGCAGTTTGAAGTGGATACCAATCTGGCGTTGGCGGTGATTTCGGCTGAATCGGGATTCAATTCCAATGCCTTGTCGCCGGCCAAAGCGCAGGGCTTGATGCAATTGATCCCCGAGACCGCAGAGCGCTTCGGCGTGAAAAGGCCGTTTAATCCCGACGAAAATCTCAAAGGCGGTCTCGCCTATTTGCGCTGGCTGCTGGCGTATTTTCAGGGCGACGTGTCGCTGGTGCTGGCCGCTTACAACGCGGGTGAAGGCGCAGTGGAAAAACATCGCGGCATTCCGCCTTATACCGAAACGCGCGACTACGTGCGCAAAATCATCGGCATGTACCGCAGACTGAACCATCCGTACAATCCGGATGTGGTCAAACCGTCGCCGTATTTGGGGCAGTTGAAAAGCGTGATGTAACAGCGCAGTCGGTGCGCCAGCCGCTGCCTACGCGGTGATGCCATCGATTTCTGCAAGTTCCTCGGGCGTGAGTGCCCAGCCGGCTGCGTTCACATTCGCTTCCAATTGTTCCGGCTTGGCCGCACCCGCAATCACGGTGGCGACCACCGGCTGCGCCGCGAGCCAACTGAACGCGAGCTCCAGCAGCGTGCGTCCGCGCCGCGTGCAGAAAATTTCCAATTTTTCGAGGCGCGTCCAGTTGGCTTCAGTCATGAACATTTCTTCGTAACGTTTGCCTTTGGTGAGCCGCGCATCGTCGGGCTTGGGTGCGTGGCGGTGATATTTGCCGGTGAGAAATCCGCTGGCGAGCGGGTAGTACGGCAGCAGCGATATGCCATGCTTTAGCATCGCGGGAATTAATGCTTTCTCGGAATCACGCGCGAGCAGGCTGTATTCCACTTCGCAGGTGGTGAGTGGTGCTAACCCGTGGTGCCGCGCCGTCCATTGCATATCGACCAGTTGCCAGGCCGCAACCGAGGAAATGCCAACGTAGCGGATCTTGCCTTGCTTAACCAGATCGTTCAGCGCGCCCAGGGTTTCTTCGAGCGGAGTCACCGCATCGAAACGATGCAACTGGTAGATATCGATCCAGTCGGTTTTGAGCCGCTTGAGGCTCGCTTCGACCGCACTCATGATGTAGCGGCGCGACGCGCCTTTCAGCGTGCCGGCTTCGTCCATGGCGTTGCCAAATTTCGAGGCGAGCACAATGTCTTTGCGCCGCGCGCCGAGATATTTACCCAAACAAATTTCCGAGCCGCCGCGATGGCCGTACACATCGGCCGTGTCGAAAAAATTGATACCGAGATCGAGTGCCTTGTGGATCACCGCACGCGAGGCGTCGGCTTCGATGCGCAGGCCGAAGTTATTGCAGCCCAATCCCACGGTGGTGACTTGAAGCGGCGTATTTCCGAGTTGGTGTAGCTTCATTTTGTCTCAATCCAGTCGAATGCCGGTACGTTTTACCACCTCAACGCGCGCATCGAGATCGGCGCGCAGCATCGCAGCCGCCTGCTCGGGTGTGTTGCCGACCACTTCAGCACCTTCATTCGCCAGGCGTGATTTCACTTCAGGCGTTTGCAGCGCGGCGACCATTTCACGATTGAGCCGCGCCACGATGTCCTTGGGTGTGGCTGCCGGCAGCATGATCACGTGCGCGGCCACGTCTTTGACGCCGGGCAGACCCGCTTCGATCAGCGTGGGCACATCGGGCAAGCGGCTCGCGCGCTTGTCTTCGCTCACCGCGAGCACGCGCAGCCGCCCCGATTGCACCGCGGGCAATGCCGCGAGTATGCCGAACATGCCCACCTGCACGTGGCCCGCCAGCGTATCGGTGAGCGCCGGCCCCGTGCCTTTGTATGGAATGTGCGTGAGCTTGATGCCGGCCGCGAGCTTGACGATTTCCATCAGCATTTGCGGTTGCGTGCCGGTGCCGCCGGAGGCGTAATTCAATTCGCCGGGGCGCGCGTGGGCGAGTGCGATCAATGCTTTCAACGAGCGCACCGGCAGCGAGGGATGCACCACCAGCAGAAACGGCGACGCGGCGAGCACCGTCACCGGCGCAAGATCGCGGCGCGCATCGTACGGCAGCTTTGGATACAGCGCGGCAATGATGGTGTAGGTGGACATGCCGATCAGCAGCAACGTGTAGCCATCGGCCGGTGACTTGGCGACAATGTCGGCGCCGGTGATGCCGCCCGCGCCGGGACGGTTATCGACGACCACCGCTTGGCCGAGCGGTACGGTGATGGCGGCGCCTATGGTGCGCGCGAGTATGTCGCTGGGACCGCCGGGCGCCAGCGGCACCACCAGACGTATGACGCGGTTGGGGTAGGGCTGCTGAGCGTGGCTCGCTGATGCCAATAGCATCAATACCAGCAACAAATAGAATTTTAAAAAATTGTTTAAAATCAAATACTTATGCATTGTTACCGCCAGGCACGTAACGCATATCCACGTGCTCGCGCGTGAGTTGATCGAGCCGCGTGCAACCCAGCGACGCCAGCACGCGATCGATTTCATCGCGATAAATTTGCAGCGCGCGCAACGCACCCGCTTCACCGGCGGCGGCCACGCCATGCAGCGGTGCGCGGCCGAGCATTACCGCATTGGCACCCAATGCCAGCGCTTTGATCACATCGGCGCCGCGGCGAAAACCGCTGTCGACAATCACCGTGATGCGTTTGCCCACGGCATCCACCACTGTGGGCAGCGTGAGTATGGGCACCGGTGCGGCATCGAGCACGCGCCCACCGTGATTAGAAATGACAACAGCATCTGCGCCGCAATCCGCCGCCATCACCGCATCGTGCGCATGTTGTATGCCTTTGACGATTAATTGATGCGGCCACAACTTGCGCAACTCGCGCACATCGTCCCAGGTGATGTCCGGACAAAAATTCGAGGAGCGCCCCATCGGCAGCGCGGTGATTTTGGTTTGTGTCGATTCAGGAAAATTCTGGTAGCGCGGCGTGCCGCTGGTGAGCATATAACGCAACCACACGCCGGCGAGCCAGCGCGGGTGTGTCAGCACGTCGAGTGTATTGCGGACGGTGAACTTGAACGGAATGGTCATGCCGTTCTTGAGATTGTATTCGCGCCCCGGCGCCACCGGCGTGTCGACGGTGAACACCAGCGCTTCGAATCCCGCCGCTTTGGCGCGCGCAATCACCTGATGCGACAGCTTGCGCTCGGGCCACATGTAAAACTGGAACCATAATGTGCTGCCGGTGCCGCCGGCTTCTTCGGCCACGCGCTCGAGCCTGGTCATCGAGCCCAACGCCAGCGTGAACGGTACGCCATGCGCCTTGGCCGCACGCGCGAGTGCGATTTCGCCTTCGTACCACGCAAGTCCCGCCGAGCCGGTGGGCGCAATAATCACCGGCATATTTTGCTTCTTGCCGAGGAGGGTGATGTCCTGATGGCGCACGGACACATCACTCAACACACGCGGATTCAACTTGATACTTTGCATCACCGCGACGTTATCGCGCATCGCGACTTCATCGTCGTTGCCGCGGTCCATGAATTCAAACAAGCCTTTAGGCAAGCGCGATTTTGCTGCTGCTCGCAGGTCGGCGGTGCTGTATAAGCCCAGCGTGGTGTCGCTCATCAACGGCGCTCAGTGCCGCGGAATGTTCAGCAGCGTGCGCGCTTGATCCACGCTCGCGACTTCACGGCCGAGTTGCTTTGAAATACCCGCAATGCGCGCGACGTGATCGGCGTTGTCGCCGAGTTTGCCCGGCGCGAGATAGGGCTCGTCTTCCGTGCCCACGCGCACATGGCCGCCCATCAGCACCGACATCGTGGTTAATTGCAAATGCGTGGCGCCGGTGACGCTGGTCATGT
>JAYUAH010000440.1:0-1679 GCA_043741415.1 Betaproteobacteria bacterium | reverse complement strand
GGGTTTCGCGAAAATCAGAGGGCACAGAAGCAAAAAGTACAGACACGCCGTCGCATCCGTTTGAATTGTTTATCGCCAATCATCCGCTGCGCCGGGTGTTGATTACCGGCGCGGTGATTTTGACCGGCATTGATCTGTTTCATTTTTACATGCCGATCTACGGGCATTACATCGGCCTCTCCGCATCGCAAATCGGCGTGGTGCTGGCTGTGTTTTCCGCGGCATCGTTCGTGGTGCGCGTGTGGATGCCGGCTATTGTCAAATGGATGGGCGCGGAAAAAGTATTGATCATGTCGATGTTTGTTGCGGCGGTCACCTATCTCGCGGTGCCGTATATCACGCACATGGTGGTACTGTGCGTGGTGTGCTTTTGTTTGGGCTTGGGCACCGGCTGCGGCCAGCCGCTGTCGCTCTCGATGATTTACGAACGCGCACCGGGCGGTCGTTCCGGCGAGGCCTTGGGCCTGCGTGCCACGCTGAATAACTTTACGCATATGGTCACGCCGTTGTTGTTCGGCGCTATCGGCACCGCCTTTGGCGTCGCGCCGGTGTTCTGGTGCAACTCGCTGATGCTCGCCGGCAGTGGCTTGTTTATGCGACGTAAGTAATTGATTTTAATGAATTTTATATAAACGAGGCCTACTATGAAAATTGCCGTGATCGACGATTATCAAGACGCATTTCGCAAAATGAAATGTTTTGCCAAGCTGCAAGGGCACGAAGTCATTACCTACAACACCTCCGAAAAAGATCCGGTCAAATTCGCCAAACGTCTCGAAGGCTGCGAGGCGCTGGTGCTCACGCAGCAACGTTCGTTCATGCCGCGCCCGTTCATCGAAAATTTGCCCGCGTCGATAAAGCTGCTGGCGCAAACCGGCCGCAACGTGCCGCACATCGATTCCGCCGCGTGCACCGAACGCGGCATTATTATTTCAGCCAGCGGCGGCGGCAATTCCAGTCCGACGGTGGAACTGACCTGGGCGTTGATCCTCGCGTCGGTGCGCAATCTGCCGACCGAAGTGAACAACATGCAAGCCGGCCGTTGGCAAACCACCGCCGGCATCGGGCTGCAAGGCAAAACGCTGGGCGTGTATGCGTTCGGCAAGATCGGCAGCGCGGTGGCCAGAGTGGGTAAGGCATTCGGTATGAACGTGATTTGCTGGGGCCGTGATGGCTCTACCGCCAAGGCGCGTGCCGAGGGCTTTGACATCGCCGCCAGCCGCGAGGCATTTTTCGCGGAAAGCGATATCGTCACTATCCACCTGCCGCTTAACAAAGAAACACGTGGCGTCATCACCGGCGCCGATCTCGCGCTGATGAAGCCCACGGCACGCATCGTCAATTCCAGTCGCGCGCCCATCATCGCCGAGGGTGCTTTGGTAGACGCGTTGAAAAAAGGCCGCCCCGGCTTTGCCGCCATCGACGTTTACGAAAGCGAGCCGGTGATCAATCGTGAGCATCCGCTGCTTAGCATGCCCAACGTGATTTGCACGCCGCATTTAGGCTATGTGACGTGGGAAACCTATGAGCTGTATTACGCGGCAGTGGTCGACAATATTCTGGCGTATGCAGCGGGTGCGCCAACGAACGTGGCGAATCCGGACGTGCTCGCCAAGCAGTGAAATTTATCCGGACGACGTGAACGTCAAAAATCAACGGTCTCGTTCCCGCGAAAGCGG
>JAYUAH010000439.1:0-9753 GCA_043741415.1 Betaproteobacteria bacterium | reverse complement strand
GTGCTGGGCCAGACGTTGAAAGTATCCAAGATCACCATTGCGCAAGTGAATGGCATTGCCTATGCGGGCGGATTTTTGCTGGCTCAGGGTTGCGATCTATGCACAGCCGCTGAAGGCGCAGAATTTGGCATTACCGAGGTGCGCTGGGGGCGCGGTGCGCCGTGGGCGGCGCCCTTGATCTGGATGCTGCCGCAGCGCGTGATGATGGAGTTGTTGGTCACCGGTGAGCCGCTGCCCGCGCGGCGTGCGTATGAGCTGGGCTTTGTGAATCGAATCGCGCCGCCCGATCAGCTCACAGCGGTAACGCGCAAGCTGGCGCACACCATCATCGCCAATGCGCCGCTGGGTGTGAAGGCGGGCCGGCAATTGACTTATATGGCGACCGAGATGGGGCGCTCTGCCGCGTTTCCGCTGGGCGATCTGGCGTTCGAGCGCTCGTACCGCAGCGAGGATGCGCTCGAAGGCCCGCGCGCATTTCGCGAGAAGCGCAAGCCCAACTGGAAAGGCAGGTAATGGTGAAGGACGTGGTGCGCATCGGCTGCGGCGCCAGCGCGTGGGGCGACGACATCAACGAGCCGCGCGAGTTGCTTTCACGCACGCGCCTCGACTACCTGATCATGGATTACCTCGCGGAGGTGACGCTGTCGATCATGCGCCGGCAGATGGATCGTGACCCTGCCAAGGGTTATGCCACAGACGTCGTGCCGGTGATCAAGGATGTGCTGCCGTTGCTGGTACAACACGGTACGAAAGTCGTTACCAACGCTGGCGGGCTCAACCCCACGGGCTGTGCGGCTGCGGTGGCCAAGGTGCTGGCCGATGCCGGACTGGCAGGCAAGATACGCATTGCTATCGTCGATGGCGATGATTTGATGCCGAGGCTGGATGCGTTGTCCGTGAGCCATCCGTTCGCGAACTACGATAACGGCGCGCCGTTTGCAGACGTGAAAGACCGTGTGGTGAGCGCGAATGCGTATATGGGCGCCAAGTCGATCCGCGATGCGCTGGCGTTGGGCGCGGATATCGTGCTGACTGGCCGCTGCGTGGATGTGGCGATGACGCTGGGGCCGTTGATGCATGAGTTTCAGTGGCCGGATGATGACTACGACTGCATAGGCGCAGGCGTGGTGGCCGGGCACCTGCTGGAGTGCGGGCCGCAATCCACTGGTGGCAATCACCAGGGCTGGAAGGCAGTGCCTGGCCTGGAACATGTGGGTTACCCGGTGGTCGAGGTGATACGCGATGGCAACATCGTGCTCACCAAGGCGCCCGGCACTGGCGGCATGGTCACTGTGGCCACAGCGACGGATCAGTTGTTGCATGAGATTTTTGATCCCAAGGCGTTTTTGTCGCCCGATGCCACGGTGGATTGGACATCCTTCACGCTACACGATGAGGGGAATAATCGTGTGCGCATTAGCGGTGTGCGCGGCAGTGCACCCCCCGATACCTTGAAGGTATCGATGACCTATCGCGATGGTTACCGCACCGTGCTGATGTGGCCCTATGCATGGCCCGATGCGCGGCTCAAGGCCGAAGCGGCCCTGCGCAAGATTGAGCACACGGTTGAGCGCCTTGGGCTGAAGCTGGATGCCACACGTGGCGACATCTTTGGGTTGGGCGCCATTCACGGACGGCGCTTGCAGGCGGCGGGCATTGCTATCCCAGAGCCGGTGGAAGTGTTCGCGCGTTTTGCCGCACGCAGCAACGATCGTGGCGCGATCGAGCGCCTTTCCGCGCAACAGGCGCCCGCGCACAAGGGCGCGCCTGGGTTAGCCGGTAGCCTGGCGGGCGGTAAGGGCGATGTGACACCCATCTACACGCATTGGCCGACCGTGATCCCTGCGCAGGTGGTGACGCCGCGCATCAGTCTGATCAGTCAGATGTGCACGTCATGAGCGGCAAACTGCTTTATGACATCGCGTGGGCGCATTCGGGTGACAAGGGCGATTGCATCAACCTGGGCGTGGTTGCACGCAAGCCCAAGGACTATGCAGTGCTGCTGCGTGAGGTGACTGTCGAGCGTGTGCGTGAACACTTTAGCGATATCTGTTTGGGTGAAGTGTTGCGTTACGAGTTGCCCAATCTCAATGCCATTAATCTGGTGTTGAAAGGCATATTGGATGGCGGCCCCATGCACTCGCTGCGGCTTGATCCGCAGGGCAAGACACTGGGCGATGCGCTGATGTTGATGCGTATTGATGATTTGTTGTAAGTATTCGTTTTTAAATGAAAATGTTTAGGTTTTCCTTAATACTTTTCCTACTACCTACAGTGCTTTGTTTGCGCGTGCACGCGCAAACCTACCCAGTCAAACCCGTGCGTATCGTGGTGCCTTATGTCGCTGGCGGTGCCACCGATATTTACGCGCGAGTGGTGGGCAAGGGTTTGTCGGAAGAATTGGGTCAAAATTTTATTGTGGAGAATCGCCCCGGTGCGGCCACCATCATCGGTGCACAAGCGGTGGCGCAAGCACCCAAGGATGGTTACACATTGCTCTTCACAGTATCGGCTACGTTGTCGGCGAATCCGCAGCTGTACAAGCAACTGCCTTACAAATTCGAAGACTTTGCGCCAGTAGGCTTGGCAGGGCAAAGTCAAGGCTGGACGCTATCGATCCATCCGTCAATACCCGCGAAGAGCGTGCCGCAATTCGTTGCGTTTGCGAAGGCTCGGCCCGGCAGCGTAGTGCTGGGTTCGCTGGGTGCGGGCAGCGGGCCTTTCCTTGTCGGTAAAACATTTGAGCGACTTGCAGCGCTGCAATTTACCGAGGTCTCGTACAAAGGCTCGGCCGAAGCGATGCGTGACCTGCTGGCCGGGCACATCGGTATGTATTGCGAAGGGATTGCGGGTGCGCTCGCGCAGCACAAAGCGGGCCGCTTGCGCATGTTGGCGATTACCGGCCCTAAACGTTCGCCGGAAGTGCCCGGCGTGAGCACGTTGAACGAACTGGGCTATACCGACCTGACGCTCACCAACCTGTGGGGCCTGTATGCGCCGACGGGCACGGCAACAGATACGATTACGCGACTCAATACGGCCATGGTGCTTGTCGTGGAGCGCGGCGCATTTCGCACACGTCTCGCGGCCGATGGCGTGAATGCTGAATCGAGCACGCCCGCTGCGTTGGGCGAGTTGATCAAACGCGATATCGAAATCTGGCGGCGTATCATTCCGCCGCTCAAGCTACCACTCATTTAAACCGGGACAAACATGGCAACCGCCCCATACGAATTTTTGATCTACGACAAGCAGGATCACCGTGTCACCATCACGCTCAATCGCCCGCAAAAACTCAACGCGTTGAATGAAGAACTTACGCGCGAGTTCGAAGCTGCGATGTACCAAGCCGAAGACGACAACGATGTGCGCGTGGTAGTGTTGAAGGGGGCAGGGCGCGGCTTTTGTGCTGGGCACGACTATAGCAAGGAAAATTTCGTGCCGGGCGAGCGCGAGACAGGGCACAATACGGAGATGCATCGCATCGATTTCTCCAAGCGCCTGCGTTCGTACATGCGCGTGTGGGAAATTCCCAAGCCGGTGATCGCGCAGATACACGGGCCTTGCATCGCTGCGGCCACGCTGCTCGCGACCAGCGCTGATCTGGTGGTGGTAGCTGATGATGCCAAGATCGGCCCAGTGGAGGCGGCGCCGGGCATGGTGATGGGCCTCATCTGGGGCGGTTGGTTGCCGCTGGTGGGCCTGCGCAAGACCAAGGATTTTGCGTTTTTGCATGGCACGATGAATGGCAAGGAGGCTGAGCAATGCGGCTGGGCCACCAAGTCGGTGCCGCTGGCGGAGCTGGATAAAACGGTGGACGACATGGCCGCTGAAATCGCGCGCGTGCCGCTGGAAATTCTGATGATGAAAAAGCTCGCGATCAACCGCAGCGCCAACCGCATGGGCATCCGCGACATGATGGAAATCAATTTCGAGATGAGCTTGGCCGGACACTTCAGTAACACGCGCGAGCGTCAGGGGGCGCGTATCGAAGCCGAGGGCTTCAAGAGCGTGATGGCGGACTGGAAGGCGGGTATCCGTTACGACCGAAACCAGAAGCGGTAGTAATGCGTACTGGAATGTTGCGTATTGTGTGCGGTCTGATGCTATTTGCGCTATGCGCAAGCAGTGAGGCGCAGCCCTATCCGAATCGCAGTATTCGTTTTATTGCGCCGTTTGCGCCGGGCGGAGGTACCGATCTCATTGCGCGCACGCTGGCGCGCAAGCTCACCGATGCGCTGGGCCAGCCGGTGGTGGTGGATAACCGATCTGGGGCCAATGCAGTCATAGGCACCGAGCTGGCCGCGAAATCACCACCCGATGGATACACCATCATGATCGCCACGCCCACCTTGACCGTGAACCCCAGCATGGTGAAGAACCTACCGTACGATGCGATACGCGATTTTGCGGCGGTGTCGCTGGTAGCTTCGTCGCCGCATTTGCTGGCGGTGCATCCTTCGCTGCCAGCCAAGTCGTTGAAGGATCTGGTGGCGCTGGCCAAGGCCAAGCCGCAACAACTGACGTTCTCGTCGGGTGCGATGGGTGGTTCCAGCCACTTGTCGGCTGAGTTGTTCAGTGCCATCGCGGGCATCAAAATGGTAAACGTGCCGTATCGCGGCACTGGACAAGCGGTGCTGGCCATTGTGTCGGGCGAAGTGATCATGGGATTCAATGATGTGATGACGAATTTGCCGCAGATGAAGGCCGGACGCTTGCGCGGCTTGGCGGTGACCAGCCTCACGCGCTCGCCTGCCGTTGCAGAGCTGCCAACGATTGCGGAATCGGGCTACCCCGGTTTTCAATCAGGTGTGTGGTATGGCGTGCTGGCTCCGGCGCGCACGCCGGACAATATTATCGCTCGCCTGTATGGTGAGTTAATCAAGATCGCGCGCAGTGGGGAATTTATTGAACGGTTGAATGCTGAAGGCGGCGTACCTGTCGGAAGTACGCCGGAATATTTCAGCAATTTCATCAAACAGGAAACAGCGCGTTGGGCCAGGATTATTCGGGATGCCAACATCCGTCCTAACTAACCGATAACTAAAACGGAAATAATGTGACCAACCCTGCAACAGCCGGCCCGCTCGACGGCGTGCGCGTTCTCGATTTCACCAATATGTTGTGTGGCCCGTATTGCACGCGGCTGCTTGCGGACTTAGGTGCGGAGGTAATCAAAGTAGAGCCACCCGCAGGCGACCACAACCGCCATCGCCGCCCTATGCGCAATGGGCACAGCAGTTTTTTTGGGCATCTGAACAGCGGCAAGAAAAGCATTGTGCTTGACCTTAAGAGCGAGGCTGGCCGTAATGCTGCCCTGGAACTCGCGGGAAAGTGTGATGTACTGGTCGAGAATTGGCGCCCTGGTGTAGCCGCGCGGCTGGGCTTCAGCTATGACGCCGTGTCACGCATCAGCCCGCGCCTGATTTTCTGTTCAATCTCGGGTTTTGGCCAGCAAGGGCCGAGTGCGCAACGCCCCGCATTTGCACCCATACTGCATGCGGCCAGCGGCTACGATCTGGCGAATGTGGATTATCAGGGTGCTCAACATGATGGGCGCCCACTTAAAAGCGCAGCCTTTATCGCAGATGTTCTGGGTGGCATGTCGGCCTTCGGCGCAATACAAACCGCGTTGCTGCATCGTCACCGGAGCGGGCGTGGGCAATTTATCGATTTGGCTCTGATGGATTGCATGCTGAATCTGATGATCAACGAGGTGCAGGAATCGCAAGCTCCAAGCAGCGCCCGATTGCGCGTCTATCAACCGCTCAAAACCAGCGATGACTATATCGTCACCGCGCCCACCAGCCAGCGCAACTTCGAGCAACTCGCTGCGACGATTGATCGGCTAGATTGGTTGACCGATGCGCGCTTTGCCAAACTGGCCGTGCGCGAGGAGCACTGGGCCGAGTTCATGGGCGAGATTGAAGCCTGGACGCTCATGCACACCAGCGAAGCGTGCGAGCGCATTTTGCTGGCAGCGGGCATACCGTGCAGCCGCTACAAAACAGTGGCCGAGGCCATGGCAGACACCCACACGGTGGCGCGTGGCGCGTTGTCGCGGGTGAATGATGGAGCTGGGTCGTACTGGGTTCCCAATGTGCCGTTTCAAATGCCGGGATTGAATATCAACGTGCGGCCGCATGTGCCAGTATTGGGCGAGTATACAAGCGAGGTGCTGACGAAGTTATTGGGCTACTCGGAGAATCAAGTAAAGCAGTGCCATTAGGAGCCGGGGATGAAATAGGCTTTGTGTAAACGGTCCATTAGGCAGGAAACTGCCGTCGTAGTGTCCAAAAAATGCGACGTCATGCCGCTGCGCGATAGTAATAGTTGAGAACGCCGCCTAGACGTGCGCGCTTGGACACTGCATCGCTTTGGTGGGAATCATCGTTCGCGGCACAATTCAAACGTTCGTTGTTCATGCCCTGATGATTTCGCTTTACGTGATAGTGCGCCAGGTATTCTGAAAGCGCGCGACGCAAGGATGCCTCACCAAAGAATATCATGCGCTGCACGCATTCCTGTGCTCCGCAATAATTCGCGCCGTCAGAATCGGAGTGGTTGACGGCTGCAAATGTAAATCAAATCTGGCATGATGATCGCATGGTCGGCATGGCGCGCATCGTTTTGGGCATGCTCTCAGACTTCTTCAAGCTGGGTGTTCTGATTATGCGCCCCTTCAGTGAGATCCGCGCCGAGAATCTGATACTTCGCCGGCAACTTGCCAAATATCTCGAACGGGGTATCAAGCCCCGGCGCATGGACGGCGCGACCCCGTAGTGTCCAAAAACTCAGCCGAGCCCCAGCAATTGAAAACGGCAGTGTTCGAGCGCAGTAATTCCGCTCGGCGTATACTTTTTGCTATGGTTGCTTCGCTATTTCCGCTTCAGTATTTGATCGCCGCGCTAGCGCTGTGGCTCAATCGCCAGCAGCAGGACGTCATCGACTATTTAACGGAAGAGAATCGTATGCTCAAGGCCAAGCTCGGTGGCCGAAAGCTATCTTTCACCGACGCCGAGCGCTGCCGCCTGGCGATCCGTGCCAAAGCCTTAGGACTCAGGTTACTGAATCAAATTGACACTCTGGTAACGCCAGATACGCTGTTGCGCTGGCACCGGCAATTGGTCGCGCAAAAGTGGAATTTCGTTCATCGACGCTCGCCGGGCAGACCCAGGATACATGACGAAATTACAGCGCTTATCCTGCTGATGGCTAACGAGAATCCCAGTTGGGGTTACACCCGAATCCTTGGTGCACTGCGCAATCTGGGCTACCAGGTCAGCCGCGGCACCGTCGCCAATGTGCTGGAAGAGAATAGAATTGACCCCGCGCCGTTGCGCGGCAAGCGCACGAAGTGGTCGACCTTTCTCAAAGCGCATTGGAAAATCCTCGTCGCGTCCGACTTCTTTAGTGTCGAAGTCTGGTGCCTGAGCGGATTTACGACGTATTACGTGCTGTTCTTTTTTCAGCTTTCCACGCGAGCGGTCAAGCTCGCCGGCATCATCACCCACCCGAACGAGGCCTGGATGATGCAGATGGGCCGCAACTTCACCGACAGCGAAACGGGCTTGCTGCTGGGCAAACGCAAGCTGATCATTGATCGTGATACGAAATACTGCGAAAACTTTCGCCAACTGCTGAAACAATCGGGCACCGCCGTTATTCGCCTGCCGCCCCGATCACCAAATTTGAACGCCTACTCCGAACGTTTCGTCCGGTCCATTAAAGAGGAATGCGTGCAGCGCCTGATTTTCTTTGGTGAGGCGTCACTGCGTCGCGCGCTTTCGGAATACATGACGCACTATCACCAAGAAAGAAATCATCAAGGCATGAACAACCTGCGCTTAAATGTTGCCGTGAATGATGATTCCTACCACAGTGGTGAGGTGTCTAAGCGCGCGCGGCTGGGCGGCATTCTTAACTACTACTATCGTGCAGCGGCATGACGACGGATTTTTTTGCAACACTCCGGTTTTTTTGATTCACTTTAGTTTTTGGACATTACGGGTGTGCGAAGTCGTACTGAGTCGAAGCAAGTGCAATTCCGACCGCGTCGAGCACGAGCAGCTTCGCCCGCTCGCGTGTCTGTTGCGGGATGTCTTCATAGCGAAAAGCAGCGACGTAACGCGCGAGATGTTCTGATGCACTCTCAATGGCCGTGTCTATTTCCTTAACCTTCTCGTGGGGTGCGTTCATTGTGGCTCCGGCCCGATTTGTTTGATCACTGCGCCCCATTTGGACAGTTCGGAGCGTAGAAACTTGCCCAGGTCTTCCGGTGTGCCGCCACCGGGGACCAGACCCTCGGTGGCAAACCGCTTCCGCGTGTCCTGCGTGCGCAGGATTTCGTTGATCGACTTGTTCAGCTTTTCGACGACAGGCACGGGTGTCCGCGCCGGCGCAAAAATGCCGAACCAGGCGACAATCTCGAATCCGGGCAGGCCCGACTCCGCGACCGTTGGCACATTGGGAATGAGGTCCACGCGCTTCGTGCTTGTGACGGCCAGCCCGCGTAGCCGTCTTGCCTGCACCTGCGCGAGCGCCGCCGGAATCGTGGAAAATAAATATGCACGTGGCCCGCAACGAGATCGATCACGGCGGGCCCTCCTCCCTTGTATGGGAGACTCACCAGATCAATGGCAGCCATTTTCTTGAAAAGCTCTCCGGCAAGATGCGCACTTGTGCCGTTGCCCGAATTGGCATAGTTGAGCTCGCCGGGCTTCGCTTTCGCCAGTGCGATTAGTTCGCCTACCGATTTCGCAGGGACAGATGGATTGATCACCAAGTACAGCGGCGCAATGGAAGCAAGCACGACAGGCGCGAAATCTTTCACGGTATCGAACGGCAAGTTGCGATATAAATGTGGATTCATTGCGAACGAGGTTATGGGCATTACCAGCGTGTAGCCGTCCGGGCTCGCTTTCGCGCCGATTTCAACTCCGATGTTTCCCGCGGCACCTGGCCTGTTGTCGACTATCACCGCCTGCCCCATAGACTCGGTCAGCTTCTGTCCGATCGTGCGCGCAGTATAATCGGTCCCACCGCCTGGCGCTGCCGGCACAATTAACCGTATCGACCTTGTCGGATAGGCTTGCTGAGCAGCTGCATTTTGTGAAATAAGTGCGGCGCCAATCGCGAGCGCAGCAAACACCGGGACACTTGTGCCCATTACTCCTCCAATTCCATAGTAATCAATGAAGCATCGACTCTGGTCATCTTCATCTGTCCGGCCAGTCAACCAAGCGCACAGTGGGTTCTCTACCGCCATCTTGCGGATCAGCGCTCGCAGTTCCGGCGGTATCTGCGGCCGACCAGCCCTGCACTTCCAACGCCAGAATAATCGCCAACCAAGTCGGTGCCAGCGAATAATCGTTGCAGGACGGACGATGACCACGGTATCGCGCCAGTCAAACAGTCGGGACAGGACCGCAAGACTGACGCGGGTCGCGCCATCCATGCGCCGGGGTTTGATACCCCGTTCGAGATATTTGGCAAGTTGCCGGCGAAGCATCAAATTCTCGGCGCGGACTGCGCTGGTGGGGCGCACAAACACAACGCCCAACTTCAAGAAGTCTGAGAACAAACCCGACGTGCGACACGAAGTCGCTTGTAGAAGTTGTTCCCGCTTTATTGAGGGTACCACGCGTGTCACCGCGTGAATCTAGGAGACTGAATAAAGAGCGTCCCCGACAACGTAACGAAGCTCTTGTAAAGAGCGGGGTACAAATCGCGAGATACGCACCCTTCTAGCAG
>JAYUAH010000438.1:0-4216 GCA_043741415.1 Betaproteobacteria bacterium | reverse complement strand
GCTTGGCGCTGCGGGTTACTTCACGAATCTCATCGCGCCGTTTCAGCCACCAGCCGTAAGTGCGCGGCAAAAGTTCGTGGTAGTTCGCAACACCCAATTCGCGCGCGGCGTGCACTGTCCAGTACGGGTTCCACAAAAATTCGCGCGCGATGCCGATCAAATCGGCGCTGCCGTCTTGCAGAATTTGTTCCGCTTGCTTTGCCTCGGTGATAAAGCCCACGGCGATGGTTTTGATATCGACTTCAGCGCGCACGCGCGTGGAAAACGGTACGTGATAGCCCGGCGTACGCGGCACCAGAGTCGCCGATCCTGCGCCGCCGATACCACCGGATGAAGGCGTCACTACCTCGATGCCGCGTTCCTTCGCTGCGCGCGAAACTTTGATCGTGTCTTCCAAGGTCCATGCATCGCCGCTGCCGTCCACCGCCGACAGCCGCAAAAATACCGGCTTGCCCTTGGGCCACACTTCGCGCACCGCTTCGATGATGTCCATGCAAAAACGCATGCGGCCGTCGAGATCGCCGCCGTAGCTATCTTCGCGCTTGTTGACCAGCGGCGATAAAAATTGATGAATTAAATAGCCGTGTGCGGCGTGAATTTCAACCACGTCATAGCCCGCGTTGGCCGAGCGCAGCGCGGCCTCGCGCCAGTGCGTAATGACATCGGCAATTTCCGCGCGCGTCAGTGCATGCGGCACGGGCGCCTTCTCACCGGGCGGCACCGCGCTGGATGACACGTTAGTCCACGGCGCTTCGCCGCGCGCGGCATCGTCTTCGGTGAGCGGCCGATAGCCTTCCCACGGCGGGCGTCCCGAACCTTTGCGTCCGCCGTGGCCGAGTTGTATGCCCGGCACTGCGCCGTGCGTGCGGATGAAATCATTGATGCGGCGGTATTGCGCAAGATGCTTGTCGTCGTAAATGCCGGCGCAGTGATACGACTTGCGGCCGCGATCTTCGACCGCAGTTTCTTCGCAAAACACCAGTGCCGCGCCGCCCATCGCAAATTGTCCAAGATGAACGAGATGATAATCGTTGGGCCCCGCATCGCGCTCCGAGTGATACTGGCACATTGGCGACACCACCACGCGATTGCGCAGCGTGATGCCGTCGAGCGTGAGCGGTGTAAACAGCAGCGGTTGTGTTGCAGGTGTGTTTATCATAAGTATTTGATTTTAAACAATATTTTATTTATGCTTTAACGCGAACCGGCGCACAATATTTTCGCGCACTTCAACGCCCAGCCCCGGTCCCACCGGACAATCAAAGCCGCCGTTTTTCTGTTGCAGCGGCTGGGTGATGAGGTCGTGTTCGAGATAGTGATTGTTGATGTTGATGCCCCAATCGATATTCGGAATCGCGTAACCCAAATGCAGCAGCGCTGCCGCACCCAAACTCGATTCACCGGTTTTACTCGCAAGATCAACCGAAAGTCCGAGTGCATCGGCAACAATCGCCGCGCGCATGATGCCGACTATGCCGCCGAATTTTATAGTTTTGAGATTGGCGCCCGCTATCGCGCCCATCGCGTGCAGTGCCATCAGCGCTTCGATGCTGTGTGCGGATTCGTCGGCGCACAACGGTATCGGGCTCATGCGCGCCAGCGCCAACATGCCGGCGTGATCGTTGTCGCGAAACGGTTGCTCGACGAACAACAAGCCCGCGTCGGCAGCACCGGTGACATAGCGCTGTGCGTTGGGCTTAGTCATGCCCATGTTGGCATCGGCGCACAACATAATGTCGGGCCCGAGCTGTTTGCGCAGCGTCAGCGCGAGGGCAATTTCTTCCTCGACATTTTTTACGCCGATTTTGAGTTTAAAAAATTTATAGCCTTTGCGCGCCTTGGCGCGCGCTTCGGCGACATCTTCCTTGATCGTCGGATTGCCCAGTTGATTGAGCGCCACCAGCGAGTTGCGCGCCTTGCCGCCGAGTAAATCCACTACGGGTACGCCGAGATGTTTGCCCGCCAGATCATGCAGCGCGATATCGCAGGCCGCCTTGGCGCCGGTGTTGCCGATGATGGCGGTGAACATCACCTCCGCGAGGCGCACGCGCTCGAGCGCGTTTTGTCCGATGAGGCGCGGCGCAAGATGTCTGTCCACCGCTTCCACCATGCCGGGCAAGGTGTCGCCGGTCATGCTCGGCGCGGCGGAAGCTTCGCCCCAGCCGACAATGCCGCTCACGGATTCAACGCGTACGATCAGCGATTCCGAGTGCGTGAATTTTTGCCCACCGCCCATCAGCACGGGTTTCAACAGCGGCATTGAAATCGGTATGGCTTCGATACGGCGTAGGGTCAGCACTTCAGCTTTAGGCATGGTGAACTCGGCAATCGGCGTTTTGAAGACGCACAGAATAGCAAAAAGTCCCGTGCTAAACTTGTTTCATCAACGAATGACTGCCAAATTTTTAAAAGGAGTGCATTGTGCAAACCGACGTACCCTTCATGGCCATCAACACCGACACGATCGAGTGGGATGCCAATGTCACGCTGTTTCAGTTGCCCACCGGCGCGCACAAAATCCATCCCAATCTCAAAATCAAAGTGCTGATGCGCGACGATAAACAGGGGCAAGTTGCGGCGCTGGTGAAGTTTCCGCCGGGATACGTGGAGCCCGTGCATCAACATGTGACTTCGCATTGCGTGACGGTGCTCGAAGGCGAGCAGCATGTCGCCGGCAAGGTGTTGAAGAAAGGCGATTTTCACTATGCACCGCCCAACACGTTGCACGGCCCGTTCGAGTACCCGATAGGCGGCGTGGTGTTTGCGGTGTATCGCTTTCCGCCGTCGACGCAGGCTTCTGCGGCGTGATGCATTCAATCAATCACGCGGCCTGAGCCTTACAACGCTCGTGCGCGGCAACACGCTGCGCAGCGAGTTTAAGCCCATGCCGACGGCGCTATGAATGCTTGGTGTCGCTGCGCACCCGAAAACGGTAAAATTGCGCTCCCGGGCCCTTAGCTCAGTTGGTTAGAGCAGCGGACTCATAATCCGTTGGTCGTTGGTTCAAGTCCAACAGGGCCCACCACATTCGTTCGCCCGCCACTCGGCGCAGGGGCGAAAAATTCTTCGACAGTTTTGTGATCATCGCTCGGCATAAGCAATGCCGCGATCACCTGCGTGCGCGCTTTGCAAACGCATGCCCCGCCTTATTTGGAGCAAGCGTGGCGTCGAATCTGGCTACGCATTCGTGACGCACTTCACGTCTGTTGCGCAATTCGCAGCGAATCCGTGACAAATTTGTGAATCACGTTGATGAAAATGCGCCATCTCCATGATTTTGCGAGATAATTCTTGATTGGTAGTGGCGCGTCCATGGCTTGCGCGGCGGCACAAAAAACGCAAAATGACGATTGCATGGTGGGGAGATTCGATGGCACTTGCGGGTTCGCGTGTGGAAGGCCAGGCGCCGATGTCGCGCAAGGCTTACGGCATGCATAACGCACGCACATCGGCGTTGCCCGCCATTGATCAAAGCGACCGTGCGCTGGCTGTCGGCTCGCACGCTACGATGATTACGCGCACGGTATTTGCAGCCCTGTTGTTGCTTGCGCTGTTATGCCCGTGGCGCGCCGCGCACGCCGTGGGCACGCCGGCGGGTACCACCATCACCAACATGGCAACGGTCAACTTCAGCGTGGCCGGCGTGCCGGCGACGACCAACACGCAGCCGGTTTCGTTTCGCGTTGATGAACTCATCAGCGTGCGCGTGGACCCGCCGCCGGTACCCACCAATGTCAACTCACCAGACACCAACAAGGTGCTGGTGTTCAAAGTCACCAATGTCGGCAACGGCCCGGAGTCGTTTGCCTTGACGCCGATACTCAATCCGCCGGTGCCCGACCAATTTAATCCGGCCAGCGGCGGTTCCGGTGTGCTGTTTCTGGATGTGAACGGCAACGGGCAACTCGATATCGGTACCGATACGCTGATCTCCGGGCCGCTAACCATCAACCCGGACAAGACCGCCCAAGTGTTGTTTGTGGCGAACATTCCCCCAGGGCTCGCCAATGGCAATCAGGGCGTGGTCACCCTCGCCGTGGCCGCTACCACCGCCGGCGCCATTGTTGCTGGGGCTGGTGTACCGCCGGGCACGATACTCCCCAATGGCGGCACGCCTGTCGTCGGCGGGCCGGGCATCGACGCGGTGGTCGGCGCGGGCGCTGGTGGCGCTGCGGATTCGGGTGCCGACGATGCTGCCAACGGCACGTATTTCGTG
>JAYUAH010000437.1:0-1683 GCA_043741415.1 Betaproteobacteria bacterium | reverse complement strand
CTTCACCGGCGGGGAGGACGGCTTGCAACGCGTGCCGCGCGGCAAACTGTTGGGCATCATCGATCTCACCGATAACATGAATTTGTATTACCTGGTGTTCGCGATTTTCATGTTCGGATTTTTGCTGATTTATCGCACCATACATTCACCCTTTGGACAAGTGCTCAAGTCCATCCGTGAAAACGAGCCGCGCGCGATTTCTCTCGGCTACGATGTTGGTAAATACAAGTTGCTTGCGTTTATCATCTCCGCTGCGCTGTCGGGTCTTGCCGGAGCGACCAAAACCGTGGTGTTTCAACTTGCATCGCTCACCGATGCGCACTGGCACACCTCGGGCGAAGTGGTGTTGATGACCTTGCTCGGCGGACTCGGCACGGTGTTCGGCCCGGTGGTGGGCGCGTTCGTGGTGGTGGGGCTGCAAAATCAGCTCGCCGACAAAGTCGGCTCGTGGGTGCAAGTCATCATGGGCGCCATCTTCGTGGTCTGCGTGCTGGCGTTCCGGCGCGGCATCGTGGGTGAACTGATGGCGCTGTTCGGTCGCAAGCGCGCGCCATAGTAATGCCCGGTGGCGTGCCCTCGACGTGTTCTGCGCGCCCCTCTACCGGTAGTCTAAAATAGCGATATCGGACCACCGCGTCCGCCACGCTTACAAAAACCCTAGGAAATAAAAGCATGACCATGCAAGTTGAAGTTAAGTACGAAGGCAATGTCGCCATCGTTACCCTGAATCGTCCCGACAAGCTCAATGCAATGACCGACGAGATGTATAACCGCGTCAACGAACTATTCACACAATTTCAGACCGACGACAAGGTGCGTGCCGTCGTCTTGACCAGCGCGGGCCACGCCTTTTGTGCGGGCAGCGACGTCACTACCATGGTGAACGCCGGCGTGGTCGCGGGCCGTGCGCGCATGCAGACGCGCCACGCCATGATCAACGCCATTGTGAATCTGGAAAAGCCAGTTGTCGCCGCCGTGCGCGGTGTCGCGGTGGGGATTGGGTTTTCGATGGCCATGGCGTGCGATTTGATCGTCGCTTCGGATACTGCAAAATTCTCGCAAATTTTCAAGAAAATCGGCCTGGTACCCGATGGCGGCTCGATCTATTTTCTGACGCAGCGCCTGGGATTGGCTCGTGCCAAGGAGTTGGTGTACACCGCGCGCATGCTGCCGGCGGAAGAAGCGCGCGAGTGGGGCATTATCAACCGCGTAGTGTCCGATGCGGAACTCGAATCCAATGCGCTGGCATTAGCGCAGGAGATGGCGGGCTCCGCTACGTTTGCATTGGCGCTGGCCAAAAAAATGTTTCAGGCGATGTACGTGCCCACGCTCGAAACCCATCTCGAACAGGAAAACCTGTGCCAGGGCACGGCCAAGCTCACCGACGATCATCTCGAAGGCGTGGCCGCGTTCAAAGAAAAACGCACGGCGGTGTTCAAGGGTCGCTAAAGCCATGGGGCTGTGGCGGATGATCATGGCTGGTGCGTGCTTGGCCGTGACGGGCCCAATCGCGGCGCAAAGCTATCCGTCGAAGTCCGTGAAAATGATCGTCCCGTTTCCCGCGGGTGGGCCGACGGATATTGTCGGCCGGCTGATCGGCCAGAAACTCACCGAGTCGTGGGGCCACGCGGTGGTGATCGACAATCGTCCCGGCGGTGGCGGTGTGATCGCCGGCCAACTGGC
>JAYUAH010000436.1:0-4218 GCA_043741415.1 Betaproteobacteria bacterium | reverse complement strand
GCGTGGGTCGCGGGGGTGACGCAAGCCAACGAGCCCGGCGTGATCGAGTTCAGCGAAGCCGAAGTGAGCCGCATCCTGAGTCACGGGCCATGGCCGATGGAATGGAAAGCGGACACCACCAATCGCGTGTCGGGCAACACGCATGCGATTGATCTGGGCGAGCGCCTGTTCTTCGATGAAAAATTGTCGGTCACGGGCAACGTGTCGTGCGGCAATTGCCACATTGCCGAATACAACTGGACCGATGGCGTGAAACGCGGTAGCGGGCAGGTGATGGTGGATCGCAACACGCCCACGCTGATGAATATGCGCCACCAGCGCTGGTTCGCGCTCGACGGCGCGGCGGATAGTTTGTGGTCGCAGAGCATGCGGCCGATGGTCGATCCGCGCGAACTGGCATCGAACGCTATGCATGTGGCACAACATCTGCGCAAGGATGCGGATTTGTCGTGCCGCTACGAAAAAACCTTCGGTGTCAGCCCCGCCAAGCAGGACGACGAAGCCGTGCTGGTGGGCGTGGGTAAAGTAATGGCCGCCTTTCAGGAAACGCTGGTCACCGACCTCACGCCGTTCGATCAGTTTCGTGATGCCATGGCGCGCGGCGACAAAGCGGCCGCAGCGCTGTATCCGCGCGATGCGCGCCGCGGGTTGAAAATTTTTATTGGCAAAGGCAACTGCAGCACCTGCCACACCGGCCCGATGTTCACCAACGGCGAATTTAACGACATCGGCGTATCGCATTTCATCGATGGCCCGGGTAACGATAGCAAGCGCGTCGACGGCGGCCGTCACGACGGCATCAAAAAACTCACCGCCAGCAAGTTCAATCTGCTCGGCCCCTACAACGACGACGCCACGCGCGCGAGCATCATCAAGACCGCGCACCTGAAACCCGAACATCGTAATTTCGGCGAATTCAGAGTGCCGTCGCTGCGCAACGTGGGCTATACCGGTCCCTACATGCACAACGGCGAAATGCTCACGCTGAATGAAGTGGTGCGCCATTACTCCGAGTTGCCGGTCGACCGGCTGCATGCCGACGGCGAAAGCATACTCAAACCGCTGAAGCTCACACAGACCGAGACCACGGACCTGGTGGCGTTTCTGCAAACGCTGAACATGGATCGCGCGCCGCCGTGGCGCGGCAAAGAGTACGCGAATCCGCCGTGCAGCTTGAATTCAAAGGCACCCGCCGCCGAAAATAATTATGCACCGTAAGGCGGTGGGTGTTGCCGTTGTCGGCTCCGGCCGCATCGGCACCTTGCGCGCGATTATGGCGTCGCGCCATCCCGGTGTGAATTTTGTGGCGGTGTCCGATCGCGATCCGGCGAAAGCCCAAAAGCTCGCCGAAAAATGCGGTGCGCAAGCGTGGTCAGGCGATAATCTTGAAGTGATTTCACGGCCCGAAGTCGGCGCGGTGTTTGTGTCCACCATTGAAGTCGAGCATGTCGCGCCGGTGATGCAGGCGCTGGAACTCGGCAAGCCGGTGCTGGTGGAAAAGCCGATTGCATTGAGTCTTGCCGATGCCGACAAAATCATCGCCGCAGCGCGCAAACACAACGGCAGTGTGCACGTGGGTTTCAGCCGGCGTTTCAAAAAACGCTACCTGATCGCCAAAGAGCAATTGCGCCTGGGCCGCCTGGGGCAACCCACCGGCGCCATCGTGCGCTTGTTCAACACGCGTTCGCAGGCGCTGCAGACCTTGTCGCGGCTGCCGGAGAATAGCCCCACCTCGGGCCTCACCTATTACATCGATTTGCTCGGCTGGTTGTTCGAAAATAATCCGGTGGTGGAAGTCATCGCGCGCGGTAAACAAGGCGTGTTGAAAGGTTCCGGCCACAACACCACTGACCTCGCGCACGCCATACTCACCTGTGCCGATGGCGCGGTGATCGCCGCCAGCGTGAGCTACGCGCTGCCCAAGGGCTATCCGGCGCTGGGCCACGCCGCGCGCGTGGAGTTGCTCGGCCCCGACGGCGTGATGCTGCTCGATGATGATCACACCGACAAAATGCTCTACAGCGATCACGGTGTGGGTCACGTTTATATTCCCAATCACGAAGTGAAAATGGCGTTTCTCGGCAGCGGCACGCCGGGCGATTGGGCGCTGGATGAATTCTGGGGCCCGGTGGCGACTGAAACGCGTGCGTGGCTCGATCATCTCACCACGGGTTCGCAAGCCTTGCACGCCACCGCGGACGATGCGCGGCGCACGTTGGAAGTGACGATTGCTATGGAGCAATCGCTGCGTACCGGGGAGGCGGTGAAGCTCGCGTTGCATAAGGGTGCCTAGCAAAATGAATTTGCACCCTTCGACAGGCTCAGGGCGAACGGCTATTTTAGGAGCCGTTCGTGGTGATGCTGAGCTTGTCGAAGCATCGAACCATGAGCGGCGGGCCCGTCCATTTTGTTGAGTTAGAAAATAATTGGTTAAAATCAAATACTCATATTCAATTCGCGCGGCGGTAATTTGCTTTGCCGCGGCCGCTCTGAGTAGTGCTGCGCAGGCGCAAGATTACCCCTCACGCGCCATACGCCTGATCGCACCATCTCCCGCCGGCGGCCCATCTGATTTCGCCGCGCGGCTGCTCGCGCCCAAGCTCGGCGAATATCTCAAACAAAACGTGGTGGTGGATAACCGGCAGAGTGTCAACGGCGTGATCGCCTGCGAAATGCTGGCGAAAGCCGCGCCCGACGGACTCACGCTCGGCATCGGCAACAACGGCACGCATGTGATCAACGTCGGCTTGTATAAGAACCTGCCGTATGACCCACTGCGCGATTTTGTCGCGGTGTCGCAGTTGATATCCAACGGCTCGGCATTGGTGGGGCACATGAAATTCGCGCCGAAGTCGTTGAAGGAATTTGTCGCCTACGCGAAGGCGAACCCCGGCAAGGTGAACGTCGGCATCGCGGGAGCCAACGGCGCTATCGGCACCGAAATTTTCAAATCCGCGATGGGCATTAATCTCAACAACGTGCCGTATAAAGGCAGCGCGCCGGCGGAAGTGGCGGTGATCGCGGGCGAGGTTGAGGTGGTGCAACTGTCGATTCCCGTGGTGGCGTCGCACTACAAAGCAGGGCGCGTCAAGGTCTACGGCATCATGAGCGGCAAACGTTCGCCGCTGCTGCCCGACGTGCAAACCATCGCTGAGCAGGGCTTCACTGGCTATGAAGCGTCGGGCAACTGGCACGGCGTGTTTGTGCCGGCCAAAACGCCGGATCGCATCGTGCGCATATTGCATCGCGAAATCGTGCGTGTGTTTGAAGCGCCGGAGATACGCGATGTCATCGCCCATCGCGGCAGCGATCTCATCGTCAACACGCCGGAGCAGTTTGCAGAATCATTGAAGCGCGATGTGGCGCGCTATCGCAAGGTGATGCAGGAAGTGGGTATTCAGCCGCAGTGACGTAGCGGGGAAAGAAAGTTCTCACCGCAAAGGCGCGAAGGCGCAAAGTTTACGCAAAGAAGATCAAGAACAAGTTTTCCTTTGCGGGTTTTCTTTGCGTCTTCGCGCCTTTGCGGTGAGAATTGTTTTTTATATCACTATTTGTTTTTAAAGGATATTTTATGAAACTAGTAGTTCGCCTCGCGCCCGCCGTAAAACAAAAAAAACAGCAGACCTTCAAAATTCTGCCGGAACGCCTGCCGGCACTTCCGCTGAACAAACTCAATGCCAAACAAAAAGCCGCAGCCGCCGCAATCTGCGCCGGCCCGCGTGGCGATGTGCGCGGGCCGTTCGTGCCCATGCTGCGCTCGCCCGGATTGACAGTGCCGACGCAAGCGCTCGGCGCCTACATCCGCTGGGGCGTGAAAGTGCCGTTTCGTCTGGCGGAGATGGCGGGCCTGATGGCCGCGCGCGATTGGTCATGCCAATACGAATGGACGGTGCACGTGCCGCACGCGCTGCGCGGCGGCTTGCCGCAGGAGACGATCAACGCGCTGGCCGAATGCCGCCGCCCGGAAAAAATGAAAAAAGACGAAGCCATCGTTTATGACTTCGTCAATGAGCTGCTGAAGAACCGTAGTGTGTCCGACACCACCTACGCGCGCGCCATTAAACAGTTCGGCGAAGAAAGCGTGGTTGATTTGGTTGGCGTCGTCGGCTACTACGCGATGATTGCGATGCTGATGAACGTCGCGCGCACCGCACCGCCGAAGCAGGGGGCGATGACTTTGGGGGCGCTGCCGGAGTATGTGCGGGTTTGATGCTTAAA
>JAYUAH010000435.1:0-4219 GCA_043741415.1 Betaproteobacteria bacterium | reverse complement strand
CAAGATCCTGCAATCGATGAGCAAGATCGGCGTCAAGAATCCGCTGTTCCTTCTCGACGAAGTGGACAAGATGGGCATGGACTTCCGCGGCGATCCGTCTTCCGCGCTGCTGGAAGTGCTCGATCCGGAGCAGAACCACACGTTCACCGATCACTACGTCGAGGTCGAATACGACCTTTCGGACGTGATGTTCGTCGCCACGGCCAACACGCTCAACATTCCGGCCCCGCTCCTCGACCGCATGGAAGTGATCCGCCTGTCGGGCTATACCGAAGACGAAAAAGTCGCCATCGCGCAAAACCATTTACTGGCCAAGCTGATAAAAAATCACGGCTTGAAGGCGGACGAAATCGCGGTGTCGGAAAGTGCAGTGCGTGACATCGTACGCTACTACACGCGTGAGGCGGGTGTGCGTGCGCTGGAGCGCGAGCTTTCGAAGATCTGCCGCAAAGTGGTCAAAGAGTTGATCAAAGGCGCTGACAAAGGCCACAAGGTGAGTGTCTCTGCACGCAACCTCGACAAGTATCTGGGGGTGCGCCGCTACAGCTTCGGCATGGCCGAGAAGAAGAGCCAGGTGGGTCAGGTCAATGGCTTGGCGTGGACGGAAGTCGGCGGCGAGTTGTTGTCCATCGAAGCCATCAGCATGCCCGGTAAAGGCAAGATGACCACCACCGGCAAACTCGGCGAGGTCATGCAGGAGTCGGTGCAGGCTGCGTTGTCGGTGGTGCGCAGCCGCTCGCAACGGCTCGGCATCAACCCGGATTTCTATCAGAAAGTTGATATTCATATTCACTTGCCCGAGGGCGCTACGCCCAAGGATGGCCCCAGCGCCGGTATCGGCATTTGTACGGCCATGGTATCCATGCTGACCGGCATTCCGGTGCGTGCAGATGTGGCGATGACCGGTGAAATCACCTTGCGCGGCGAAGTGCTGCCCATCGGCGGGCTGAAAGAAAAGCTGCTGGCGGCGCATCGCGGCGGTATCAAGATGGTGCTGATACCCGAAGAAAATGTGAAAGACCTCGCGGATATTCCGGACAACATTAAAAACCGGCTCGATATCCATCCGGTTAAATGGATAGACGCTGTCCTTGAACTGGCGCTGGAAAGAAAGCCCGAGCCCTTGCCCGATCAGCCTGCACAAGGCGCGCCGGTGGCACCGCCTGCGGCAACCACCGAGGCAGTAAAGCACTGACGCTAATGTGGTGCGGTGGCGGTGCAGCGTAAATAACGCAGACTGTGCTTGGCTAAAGCGCCTGAAATAAGCTAAAATTCGCGCCTTTGTTGTTCTTCGTGTGCTCCGCGCGGATTACGCGGGGGTTCCCGAAGGGCGCTTAGCTCAGTTGGTAGAGCGTCGCCCTTACAAGGCGAATGTCGGCGGTTCGAGCCCGTCAGCGCCCACCAGGTCACCAGAAAATCAAGGTCGAAAAAAAAATGAGGAGTGGTAGTTCAGTTGGTTAGAATACCGGCCTGTCACGCCGGGGGTCGCGGGTTCGAGTCCCGTCCACTCCGCCAATTGTAAGAAAAGGGCGAACCTCGGTTCGCCCTTTTTGTTAAGGCGTTGGTTAAGGAAATTTAGTACCAATTCCATTTCGTCGATGAAACAACGATTCGTTGTTCCCCAAATGGAAATTGCCGGCGTGTTAAGTTGCTATTGAGATAGAAATGGAATAAGCCATGTTTGATTTTGTATACAAGCACAAGCGGGTACTGCAGTTAATACTGGCACTCGTTATCATTCCGCCGTTTGCATTTTTCGGCGTCGATTCCTACTTGCGGGATAACGACTCGACAGCGCCGATAGCCACCGTCAACGGCCAGACCGTTGGTCAGCAGGAATTCAACATCTCGCTGCGTGAGCAGCAGGAGCGCCTGCAACAAATGAGCGGCGGCAAGGTTGATCCGGCGATGCTGGATAATCCCGAAATGCGCTTTAGCGTGGCGGAGGCACTGGTCAATCAGAAATTGCTGTTGCAGCACGCGTCGCGTGCACGCCTCGTTGCGACCGACCAGGAATTGCAGAATTTGCTGGGGCAGGCGCCGGCTTTTCAAGAAAACGGCAAGTTTTCGAAAGAACTCTACGAGCAGTTTCTCAAGCTGCGTAACAAGACTGAAGTCGCATTCGAGAGCGATCTGCGGCGCGATCTGGTGTTACGCCAGGTGAATGATGCCTATAGCGAATCGAATTTTTTACCCCGCAGCGCGGTGCAGCGTTTGTCACAATTGCTGGAAACGCAACGTGAAACCAGCCTGTACACGTTGACGCCGGGCCAGTTCGAGTCGAAGGTGAGTATCGACGCCGAGGCCACCAAAAAATACTACGACAGCCGCCAGGACGAATTCCGCACGCCCGAACAAGTGCGCGTGGAGTATGTGACGCTGTCGATAGACGCACTACTGCCGACGATCGAGGTGAGCCAGGAAGAGGTGCAGAAATCATTTGACGAGCAGGCCAAGCGCATCCAGGTGCAGGAAGCGCGCCAGGCAAGCCACATTCTCATTGCGGTGGATGGCAAGGCGTCTGCCGATGACAAGCAAAAAGCCAAAGCCAAGGCAGAGGACGTGCTCAAACAAGTCAAGGCCAAGCCGGCGGCGTTTGCCGACATTGCCAAAGCCAATTCGCAGGATCCAGGCTCGGCGGCCAATGGTGGCGATCTGGGCTCGTTCAAACGCGCCGACATGACCAAGCCGTTTTCGGATACGGCCTTCGGCATGAAAGTGGGTGATATCAGCGGCGTAGTCGAAACCGAGTTTGGTTTTCATATTATCAAACTCACCGCAATAACCGTGGCCAAGGCGCCGTCGTTTGAGGCCATGCGCGGACCGATTGAAACCGATTTGAAGCGGCAGCGCGCCGGGAAGAAATTCGCCGAAATGGCGGAGCAGTTCAACAACATGGTTTTCGAGCAATCCGACAATCTAAAGTCTGCTGCCGATTTTGCCAAATCCCCGATACAGCAAAGCAACTGGCTCGTTCGTGGCGGCGCTGGCGGTGATGCACGGCTCAATCATCCCAAACTGCTGCAATCGATATTTGCCGACGAGGTATTGAAGAACAAACGTAATACCGAAGCCGTTGAAGTGGCGCCGGGCACGCTGGTGGCGGCGCGCTTGCTGGAACACAAGCCCGCCGTGGTGCGACCGTTTGAACAAGTGCAGGTTGACATCGTGGGCAAGCTCACGCGCCAGCGGGCAGCGCAGTTGGCGGCACAGGAAGGCCGTGCCCAGCTCGAAAGTCTGCGTCAGGGCAAGGACGTCGCGGTGACGTGGGGCGCGTCGAACCTAATAAATTTTACCAGCCAAATCAAAGATTTGAGTGATGATGTGCGCAAGCAGGTATTGCGCACCGATGTTTCAAAGTTGCCCGCCTATGCCGGCGTGGAAACGCCGATGGGCTACACGCTGATCCGCATTACGCGCACGGTTCAGCCTGACAAAATTGATGCGGAAAAAGAAAAGAATCTTGCCGTGGCGATGCAGCAGGCTCAAGGGCAGGAGCAAAACGCGGCGTTTCTGGCCAGCCTGAAACAAAAAGGCGACATCAAAATCCGCAAGGAGCAGTTCGCCGAGAAGAAGGATAAGTAGGCGCGTTTCATTGACGCGTTGCTACTTGGGTTGCCGCTGGCTCAGGTAGATCAGGCAGATCAGGCAGATCACGTAGATCACGCAGATCACGCAGGGGCGACGCTCATGCCGCCGACCACGGTACTAAAGCCCGCATCAACATAGGTAATCTCGCCGGTGATGCCACCGGCCAGATCCGACAACAGAAATGCAGCGGCATTGCCGACATCCTCGGTCGTCACATTGCGCCGCAGCGGCGCATTTTCTTCGACGAATTTCAGAATCTTGCCGAAGCCGCCGATGCCGGCTGCCGCCAGCGTTTTGATCGGCCCGGCCGAAATGCCATTCACGCGTATGCCCCTGGGGCCGAGGCCTTGCGCCAGATAGCGCACATTGGCTTCCAGGCTTGCCTTGGCCAGCCCCATCACGTTGTAGTTGGGCACCGAGCGCTGTGCGCCCAGATAGGTGAGCGTCAATATTGCAGCCTTGCGGTGCTCCATCATCGGTAGTGCCGCTTTCGCCAGTGCCGCCAGGCTGTACGAGCTGACGTCGTGGGCGATACGAAAAGCTTCGCGCGACAAGCCTTCGAGGATGTCGCCTTTCAACGCCTCGCGCGGGGCAAACGCAATGGAATGCACCAGGCCGTCGAGGCCAT
>JAYUAH010000434.1:0-4220 GCA_043741415.1 Betaproteobacteria bacterium | reverse complement strand
TGTTGTTCTCTGCTTTGGCGATCGTAGCGAGTATTGCGCTCTTCACCGTGGTGCCGGAAAAGCCCGTGGTGAAATCCGGCGTCACGGTGCGCGCACAGTTCGCCGTCATCGGCGGCATTTTTCGCGAGCGCGGTTTCTGGTCGATTGCGTTTGCGGCGGCGTTGGTGCAAGGGGTGGCGATTGGATTGTTGGGGCTGTGGGCGGGGCCGTGGCTGCGCGACGTGGCGGGGCTGGATCGCGCGCACATGGCGAATCAATTGCTGATTGCGGCGAGCGCGTTTGGCGTCGGCGGTGTGGCGTGCGGCACCCTGTCGGATCGTCTGGTGCGACGCGGCGTGCCGCCGGTGCTGACTTATTTTGCCGGCTGCGTGGCGTGCACCGTGGCCATGCTGCCCATCGTGCTGGGTTACAGCACAGGCGCCATCGTGTACTGGGCACTGTTCGTCGGCTTCGCGGCATTCGGCTCCTTATCGTATCCGCTGCTCGCCACGCGCTTCACGGTTGACATCACGGGGCGCGTGGTGACGGCGGTGAATCTGGTCACGTTCTCAATGGCGTTTATCGTGCAGTTCGGCGTGGGCGCGATCATCAATCTGTGGCCAGTGATCGATGGACACTACGCCGTCGACGGTTACCGCTCGGCGTTTGCGCTGTGCTGGGGCTTGCAGGTCGTCGCAGTTGCATGGTTGTGGTATGCGGAGCGCGGGGCGATGCGGCGCACATCAAGCAATGAACGCGGATAAAATAAATTGTCTAAAATCAATGTTGTTCCAGCATTTTCGCAGGGAGCTGTTTGCGTATGCCCACAGCACTTAAAGCCGAACAAATCGTCAGTTACCGCGCCAACGGTTATCTCTACCCTATCGATGCGGTGGAGGATTTGCTGCGACGCTGATGAATTAGGCGGGCACTTCGCCGAGCGCGGATAAGTGCGTATGAATCTAAAATATCTCCACTGTCATTCCCGCGCAGGCGGGAATCCATACCATGGTGCAAGCGGCACGTGTGTTATGGGTTCCCGCTTGCGCGGGAACGACAGTGTTGGTGTTTTGCCCAATCGAAAACCTGATAAGCCATAGAAAAGCGAGTTGCACTCCCTAGCTTTGCGCAGAACCCTATTAAAGCGATAATCCACCCCCAATGCACCTTTCAAAAGATGCCGGAGGAGATTCAATGAAGTCCGTATGCATCACCGCGCTCGCATTGAGTGCTGCGCTGTTGCCTGCTGGCTGGGCCGTGGCGCAGGCCTGGCCCGCAAAGCCCGTGCGCGTGGTGATTCCGTGGCCGCCGGGCGGTTCGAATGACGCGGTGGGGCGTATCGTGATGCAAAAAATTTCCGAATCGCTGGGCCAGCAGTTTGTGGTGGATAACCGCCCTGGTGCGTCGGGCGCCATCGGCGCCGAGCCGGTGGCGAAAGCGCTGCCGGATGGTTACACGATTATGGTGCATTCGACCACGCATTTGGGTAATCAGCATCTCTACAAAAAATTGTCGTATGACGTGGTGCGTGATTTTGCGCCGGTGGGCACGCTCGCGGCACAGCCGGGTGCGCTGGCGATACATCCGTCGCTGCCGGTGAAATCGGTCAAAGAATTTATTGCGCTGGCGAAGGCGAAGCCGGGGCAAATTAATTATTCGTCTTCGGGCAACGGCAGTTCACCGCATTTGTCGATGGCGTTGTTCACATTCATGGCGGGTATTGATCTGGTGCATGTGCCGTACAAAGGTGGCGCGCCGCAGGTGACGGCGTTGGTGGGTGGTGAATCGCAGGCGTCGCTGGCGACGATTTCGACGGTGATTGCGCATGTGAAATCGGGCCGCTTGCGTGCGCTGGGCGTATCATCGGTGAAGCGCAGCGGCATGTTGCCGGAGGTGCCCACCATCGCCGAAGCCGGCGTGCCCGGTTATGAGATGAGTCCGTGGATCGGTGTGTATGCGCCGGCGCATACGCCCAAAGCTATTATCGATAAACTCAATGCCGAGTCGAACAAAGCGTTGAAGCATCCCGATGTGGCGCAGAGCTTGACCAATCAGGTGCTCGATCCGATGCCCGGTACGGTGGAGGCGTTCGCACAACGTATTCGCATCGATTTTGAGAAGTACGGCAAACTCATCATGGCGTTGAGTGTTAAGGTGGATTAACAAGCAGTGAACGGGTGAATAAGTTAACGAGTTAACGGGTGGAGGTTTTGTGATGGGGCTGTATCGTGCTGGTGTGATGGTGTTGATGGTAGTGAGTGCGAGTGCTATCGCGCAAAATTATCCGGTGAAACCAGTGCGCGTGGTAATTCCGTGGCCCACGGGCGGCGCGAACGATGTGGTGGGGCGCATCGTGTTCCAGAAGCTTTCCGAGCAACTGGGACAGCAATTTGTGATTGAAAACCGCGGTGGCGCGTCGGGCACTATCGGCGCTGATTTTGTCGCCAAGGCGCCCGCCGATGGTTATACCTTGATGGTGCATTCGGCGGCGCATGTGACCAATCCGCATTTGTTCAAGAAATTGCCGTACGACACGCTGCGCGACTTTACCGGCGTCACGGCGCTGGCGGTGCAGATCGGCATGCTGGTGGTGCATCCATCGTTGCCGGCAAAAACCACCAAGGAATTTGTCGCGCTCGCGCGCACGCGGCCGGGGCAAATGGTCTATGGCTCATCCGGCAATGGCAGCTTTGTGCACATGGCGATGGCGTTGCTCAATCAGATGAGCGACACTAAAATGATCCACGTGCCGTTCAAAGGCGGCGGGCCCGCGGTGGTGGCGCTGGCCTCGGGCGAATTGCAGGCGATGACGGCGACCATCGGTTCGGTGATGCCGCATCTTAACGGCGGCCGGCTGCGCGCGCTGGGCGTGACGTCGGCGGCGCGCCACAAGCAGTTTCCCAATATACCGGCGATTGCCGAAGGCATACCCGGCTACGAATTCGCCGCGTGGATCGGCGCGTTCGTGCCGGCGGCAACGCCCAAGCCCATCGTCGAGCGCCTGAACACAGAGCTACGCAAAACGCTGGAGCATGCGGATGTCATTAAAATCATGGGCGGACAAACGCTAGATCCGATGCCCATGGCGCCTGAACAATTTACCGCGCGGCTGAAGACTGACTATGACAAATACGAAAAATTAATCAAACTCACCGGCGCCAAGCTTGAATAAAAAATTCAATAAAAACAAATACTTAGATACGAATTGCCATTGCGCAATTAGATGCAGAGGTGGTGCCGGTGCGTAAGTATTTTCAAATAGGGACTGCGCTGCTGTTCGCCGCGGCAAGTGCTGCGCACGCGCAATATCCCACCAAGCCGGTGCGCATCATCGTGCCGTTCGCGGCGGGCTCAACCACCGATATCGTCGCGCGCATCCTCGCGCAACCGCTGCAGCAAGGGCTGGGCTACACCATGGTGATCGACAACCGGCCCGGCGGTGATGGCTCGCTGGCGGGTGACATGGTGGCGAAAGCGCCACCGGATGGCTACACCTTGCTGATGGCGACGAATAGTCCGCTGTCCGCGGTGCCGCATTTGCGCAAGAACGTGCCGTACGATGCGTTGAAGGATTTTGCGCCAGTGTCGCTGGTGGGGCGCTTTACGTTTTTGCTGGCGGTAAATGCCAACGTGCCAGCGAAATCGTTGCGCGAATTGTTCGACTACGCCAAGGCCAATCCCAACAAACTCAACTACGGCAGCGGCAATACCAGCAGCATAGTGATGATGGCGATGATGGCGTCGCTCGCCGGTGTGAAAATGACGCATGTGCCGTACAAGAGCGAACCGCCCGCGGTGGTGGATTTGATCTCGGGGCAGGTGCAGGTGGCGGTGCTGTCGTACGCGCCGGTGGCCGGGCACCTGCGCGATGGCCGCGTGCGTGCATTGGCGCTGGCACTGAGCAAACGCAGTCCGCTGCTGCCGAATGTGCCGACGGTGGTGGAAGCGGGTTTGCCGAAATTTTCGATTACACCGTGGGCGGGGGTGTTCGCGCCGGCGCGCACACCCAAGGCCGTGGTCGAGCGTCTCAATCGTGAATACAACGCGGTGTTGAAACGGCCCGATGTGCGTAATCAACTTGATCAACAAGCGTTCGCCGGCGAAGGCTCAACGCCGGAAGCGCTCGACGCGTGGGTGAAAGATCAATACCAGGTGTGGGGCGCGGCGATGCGCGAGGCGGGGATACAGCCGGAGTAGTTGTCGCGGGAAATTCGACTACGGCCTCTTTGATTGTAGAGATT
>JAYUAH010000433.1:0-9780 GCA_043741415.1 Betaproteobacteria bacterium | reverse complement strand
CTCTTTAAGCGTTTGTTGGTGTTAGCGGTGGTTACGATAGCGTGCCCTGCGCAGGCCGGTGTGCCCGAGGGCGTGGACGCATTTAGCAACGGGCGGTTTGTGGAGGCGCGCAAAGAGCTGGCCGCTGCTGCGGAAGCCGGTGACGCGCAGGCCATGGTGCACATGGGCGAAATGTTAATGCGTGGTTTGGGTGGCGCACGCGATGAGTTGAAAGCACGCGACTACATTACCAAATCCCAGGCGGCGGGCAATGTGCGTGCGACTTATGTGCTGGGCGGCATGTATTTGAACGGTAATCTGGTGAATCGCGACGAAGCCAAAGGTGCTGAGTTGGTGCGTCAGGCCGCGGACAAGGGCGAGCCGGCGGCGCAGAACGCCATCGGCGTGTGGCTGGTCAACGGCGTGCAGGGTTACCCCAAGGACGAGGTGAATGCGTTGGCGTGGTTCAAACTCGCAGCCGAGCAAAAAAATGCGGCTGCAATGGGCTGGATCGGCGGCTTCACCGAAGCAGGCAAAGCGGGCATTAGCGCGGACAATCTGCTGGCGCTGGATTGGTACAAAAAAGGCGGCGAACTCGGCAACCCGGCCAGCATGACGGCCGCCGGGCGCATCTACGCGCTGGGCAAAGGCGTCAGCGCGGATGGCAACGAGGCGCTGCGCTGGCTGCGGCGTGCAGCGGCGGGGAATCACTATGAGGCGTTCGGGTGGATTGCCAGCGTGTATGAATTCGGACGCGGCGGCATCGCTAAAAACCCGGTGCTGGCCTACGCCTGGTACGGTGCGGTGCCTGGCAACGCACCTGTGAACGTGGTGAAAAGTGCGGCGGAAGGCAAAGAGCGGCTGGCAAAAACGCTGGTGTCGAGTGAGTTGCAGGAGGCGGAAAAACAGGCTAAAACCGTCGCGGCCGCCAACACGCTGAACACCATTACCGCACGTATTTCAGGCAATGCCGGCGCCAGCGCCGCGCCGCGCACGGGCGTGTGGGGCAGTGGCGTGGTGGTGAGCGACGCCGGCGATATTGTGACCAACGAGCACGTGATCAACAGTTGCGTGCGCATTCGCATACAACCGCTGGGCGTGCCTGCCAAGCTGGTGGCGAAAGACGCCCGCAATGACCTCGCGCTATTGCGCGTGGACGGTGCCGATCTACCACCGGTGCGGCTGCGCAGCGGACGCAATGTGCGGCTGGGCGACGACATACTGGCCATCGGCTACCCGCTCAAAGGCCTGCTCTCGTCAGGCGCGGTGGTTACCACCGGCATCGTCAACGCCATGAGCGGTGTGAACGACGATACCTCCGCGTTTCAGATTTCCGCCACCGTGCAGCCTGGCTCCAGCGGCGGGCCGATTTTTGACCGCAGCGGTAACCTGGTTGGCATCGTGCGTGCGCGACTGTTGTCCACCGGGCAGGTCAATGCGCAGAACGTGAATTTTGGTATCAACCTCACCACGGTGAGTAATTTTCTGGATTCGCACTCGGTCAACTACCTCACCGCGCAAATAGCTACCAAGCCCGCGGACACCGCGGATCTGGTAGAGCGTGCGCGCAAGTCGACGGTGCAGGTGGAGTGTTACTAGCGCTTTAAGTCAGTGCTCCGGCGGTAACTTCGGCGCGCTTGATTCGCGTTCGACCACTTGGTATTCGCCATCCAATGCGCCGTCGCGATTGACTTGAGCCTCGCTACTACGGTGATCTTCGCTGTTGACCGTGCCCATGTCGGGATGCGTGCGCTTTAGTTGACGGATGGTCCACCACAAACGCGCGCCGCCGACCAGCGCAATCAACGTGCCCGCGACCAATGCAATCGTGAGAAAGAAAAATCCGACGATCACCAGCGCCAAGGTGGTGATGGCGAGCAGGATGCGGGCGATCCATCCCGGGTTTTGCGGTGTATTCAAGTGAACGCGTAACATACGGATTAGTAATCGGGATTGAAGCTCTTGATAATCACGCCGCCGGATTTTTCGTCGGGTTCCAGCGCGATCAATTTGCGCGCTTCGGCTTCGTCCAGCAATTTGCCGAAAGAGCGAAAGCCGTAGAATGCCTCGTTAAAGCCGGGGCGGCGGCGCTTCAAGGCCTGTTTGACCATCGAACCCCAGATTTTTTCTTCCGCGCTGCGCTCGGCGAACAGCGCTTCGATGGTTTCCATCATCAGCTCCAGTGCTTCGGCGGTTTTGTCGGTTTCGGGGGCGGCCTTGCTGTCTTTTGCGGGTGGCGCAGGCTTCTTTTTGCGCGATTGCTTGCGGGTTTTTTCACGCACCAGGTCGTCGTAAAATATGAATTCGTCGCAGTTGGCGACGAGCAAATCCGAGGTCGATTGTTTGACGCCGACGCCGATCACCACTTTGTTGTTTTCGCGCAGCTTGGACACCAGCGGCGAAAAATCCGAGTCGCCGCTGATAATCACAAAGGTATCGACGTGAGATTTGGTGTAACACAGGTCCAGCGCGTCGACCACCATGCGTATATCCGCGGAATTTTTGCCGGACTGGCGCACGTGTGGAATTTCAATCAGTTCAAACGCGGCTTCGTGCATGTCTTTCTTGAATTCGCGGTAGCGTTCCCAGTCGCAGTATGCTTTTTTAACCACGATAGAGCCTTTGAGCAGCAGACGTTCCAGTACCTTGCTGATGTCAAAGGCTTCGGCATGCGCTTCACGTACGCCGAGGGCGACGTTTTCAAAGTCGCAGAACAGGGCCATATTACGGGTGTCGATGGGGGGCATGGCGGTTCCTCAATGCAGTGTGCGGCGGGGCGTAAGAAAATCGATCTATTGTGGTGAAACGGTTGCGCGATTACAAGCATTGCAGCTACGATTGCACTATGACACGCGAGACCCAGCATTTAACCGTATTGTTTGCCGATATCACGGAAAGCAGCCGTCTTTACAATCAATTGGGCGATCTTGAGGCGCGCAGCGCCATTAACGCGTGTCTCGCCTCACTCACGGGTTTGCTGCCGCGTTTTGACGGGCGCTTGGTCAAAACCCTGGGCGACGCCATTATGTGCGTGTTTCCGGAGACAGCCAGCGCGGTCAACGCGGCCATGGAGATGCAGGCCCTGGTGAGCCACGAGGCGCGCGGTGGGCACACGATGCGCCTGCATATCGGTTTACACGCTGGCACCGTGCTGGTGGAAGACGGCGATGTTTTCGGCGACACGGTCAATGCCGCCGCATTTTTGACCAATGTGGCGATGGCCGACCAGATATTGCTGTCGGATGTCACCGAGAAGGATTTGCCACTGCATCTGAAGCCGTATATGCGCCCGCTGTTTCGCGCCACGCTCAAAGGCAGTTCGGGCGAATCGGCGATCTACCAGGTGGTGTGGGCGTCCGACAATATGGAAATGACCGACGTCAATCTGCGCGCGTCGCGTGTGCTGCCGGCGGACGCGGGCAGCCTGATCGTGGAACAGGAGGATACGCGGGCGCGCGTCGACCGCTGGCATCCGCTGCTCACCATGGGGCGCGATGCGGCGAGCGACGTGCCGGTGATGGATCACTATGCCTCGCGCCGGCATTGCTCCATACGCCTGGTGCGCTCGAGTTTTTACCTGGTGGATCACAGCGTCAACGGCACGTATGTGACGTTTGCCAGCGGCGATGAAATTCACTTGCTGCGCGGCGAAATCGTGCTCGAAGGCGCCGGCGAAATTCGTCTGGGCCGCAGCCGTCTGGAAGGTGTTGAAAGTACCGTGTTGTTTAAACGCGATCAGCGTTCACAGTTCCGGCCCTGATTCGCGCCGGCCGCGCTACGGCTCGATCTTTATATTCGCGTCCTTGGCCACTTTGTTCCAGCGCCGTATTTCGCGGCCCATGAATGCGCCCAGTTGATCGGGCGTGAGGGTGGGCGGCTCCACCGCGAGTGCGTTCATGCGCTCTTTGGTGGAGGGATGGGCGAGTGCCGCGCTGAATTCTGCTTTGAGTTTTTCCGCAATCGACGCGGGTGTTTTGACCGGCGCCACCAGGTTCCACCACTGCTCGACCACCATATCTTTGAAGCCGCTCTCCTGCGCGGTTAACACCGCCGGCAGTGCCGCCAGGCGCTGTGCGCTGGTGACGCCGATGGCTTTGATGCGTCCGCTTTTCAATGTGCCCACAGCCGTAGCCATGGTTGCAAAAAATACCTGCACTTCGCCGGCCGCGAGATCGATCAACGCCGGCCCGCCGCCCTTGTAGGGTACGAAATTAAATCGCGCCTTTTCGCTAAGCTGTATCGATTCGGCGATCAAATGGCTGACCGAGCCGGTGCCGATGATCGCAAACGGCAGCGGATTGTTGACGCGCGACAGCGCCACCAACTCGCGGAAATTGTTGGCTTTCAACTGTGCGTTGGCAAACAGTATCAGCGGCGCCGAGCCCAAGTGGGCGAGGGGCACAAAATCCGTGTTGATATCGTACGGCACTTTAGGCAGCAGCGCCTGTAATCCGGCATGCGAGAGTTCAAGTATGGTCAGGGTGTAGCCGTCGGCAGCCGCCCGTGCCGCTTGCTCGGCACCGATGGCGCCGCCGGCGCCGGGCTTGTTGTCGACGATGACTTGTTGCCCGATGGTTTGCGACACACGCGCGGCGAGCACGCGCGCAATCGCGTCCGTGCTGCCGCCGGTCGACCACGGCACGATAATGCGTAGCGGCTTTTCGGGAAAGGTTTGCGCCTGTGCGGAGGCGATCGTCACCGACAAAACGGCAGCAGCGGCAAAGCAAAATTTGCGCATTCCCGGCATGCGTTTTCTCCAACCCACAATTACTTCTTGATGGTATCCGCCAGATCGTTAATCACCTCGTTGCCGCTGCGTTTTTTGTCGCGCGCTACTTCGGGTGATTCCTTGCCTTGCGGTGTAGCGGCGATTTGCGCATACAGATCAGACACGCCCTGGAATATGCGCGGCGTCAGCCCCACGCCTTCAAAGGTTTTGGCGATCTCGTTCATTTCAGGCACCCAGCGATAGGCTTTGAAAGGCATGCCTGCCGAGCGGCTCAACACCGACTCGTGTAACTCCGCCTGGCTGCTCTTGAATTCGGCTTCCAGCGCTTGATCAACGCCGAGCTTGCGCGCCGCGACCAAAAGTTCCGTGCCGAGCGCAATGCTGCCCTTGGTCAACGCGGCGTAGCACATTTTTACCGCGGAAGCGTCGCCGATTTTTTCGCCGGCAAACTTGACGTTGATTTGCGGGCTGTTGATACGATCCGTCAGGCTTGCGTGCGGGCCGGAGACATAAAAGCGCTGCTTGGCGCCGTTGCGCGGCGGCGGGCCGATGATGCCGGCGTCGACGACGGTGCAGCCCACGCCTTCCATGATGCGGGTAATCTCTTGCATGGTTTGCGGCGCAATGGCATTGCATTCAACGAACACGATTTTGCGACCGGTGGTTTTGCACGCGGCGGCGATGTCGGTGGCATTTCTGACCGCGGCGCCGGGGTCGAGCACCGACAGCACCATGTCGCATTCTTTCACCAGGTTCTCCAGCGAATGCAGGTCGGTGAGGCCGGCTTTTTCACCGAGGCCGCGCGTGCGCGCGCTGCGCCCGTCGGAGGCCATGCACACATTGAAACCCATGGCCTTGATGCACATGGCCACGCCCTGGCCCATATCGCCGGGGCTGGTGATACCGATGCTGTTGTTCAGTTCCATGATTGCGCCTCGCTGCGTGAGTTCAAATTAATAGGCATGAGTTTACGCTAAAATCGGGACATTCTGCGCAGTGCGCATCTTGCGTTTTTGTTTCCTTCTCGCCTTCCCATGCAATGCTGATCTGGCTGGTTGTCGCGATGAGCTTCCTCACCTTCGGAAGCTTTATCGGTGCGCGCGTGCTGGCGTCGCTGTTCGCGTTGGAATTGGGCGCCTCGCCGGTTGCGGTGGGTATGTTGATTGCGACGTTTGCGATTTTTCCGCTGCTGCTCTCGGTCTACGTGGGCCGCGGCATCGATCGCTGGGGCACCTATAAACCCGTGCTGGGCGGCATGGCCGGATTTTTGGCGGGGATGGTGATCCCGTGGGTGTTTCCGGTGCTGCCGGCACTCTACGTATCGGCGCTGGTGACGGGGCTTGCGCTGGTGTTTTTCAGTGTGGCGACACAGCAACTGGTCTCGTCCATTGGTGATGCGGCCTCGCGTAACAGCAATGTCAGTTATTACAGCATTGGCATTGCAGGAAGTGCATTCGCCGGGCCGCTGTTTGTTGGCGCCATCATCGATCACTTTGGCCATCGCGTGGCGTACGTTGCGCTGAGCAGCATCCTCGCGCTGGTCACCGCGATTTGGTTTACCTGCCGGCGGCACGTGCCGCGGCTGCGCCCGAAAGAGGCCGCCAAGGGCACGGCTGGCGTAGGCATGTTGCTGCGAAATCGCAATTTGCTGCTGACGATTGTGGTGTCGGGCATTGTAGTCGCGGGTGTGGATCTGTATACGTTTTACATGCCGATCTACGGCCACTCGATCAAACTATCGGCGACCATGATCGGCGCGGTGATGGGGGCGCAGGCCATTGCGGCGCTGCTGGTGCGCGTGGTGATGCCGCGCGTGCTCAAACGCTGGCGCGAAGAAACGGTGATGTGCGGCGCGCTGGCGCTGTCAGCCGTTGGTTATTGTTTGTTTCCGTTTTTCAGTGGTGTCACGGTGTTGTTCATACTCTCTTTCGTCATGGGCCTGGGGTTGGGCTGCGGACAACCGTTGTCGATGATCATGGTCTACAGCCGCGCGCCGCCGGGGCGCTCGGGCGAAGTGCTGGGTGTGCGCTTCACCGTGGTGAATCTGATGCATTTTGCGATTCCCATCACCTTCGGCACGTTGAGCGCGCTGGTGGGGCTGGCGCCGGTGTTCGTGGCGACTGCGGCGATGATGGCGCTGGGAAGTCACCTGTGTACGCGGGTGCGCCCATCATCATGATGATTTTTATTTTGCGCATAGAATAGGCATGCCATGGCAAAAGTGATTGCACTCTATCGCTACCCCGTGAAGGGCTTTACGCCGCAGCGTGTCGAACGCCTGACGGTGTTGCCCGGCGGACGCGTGGCGGGCGACCGCGTGCTGAATTTTCGCTTTGCCGATGCGCCGGTGGCGGATACCGCGTGGTGCAAAAAGTATAACGGCGTGGTGTTGGCCAACACGCCGGGGCTGGCGCGCTTGCAGGTTTCGTTTGATGCGCAGACGCAGCGTTTGCGCATCGCGTTCGACAATCAGGTGCTGGCCGACGAACCGCTGCATGAAGCCGGGCGGCAGCGGCTGGTGGATGCGATCACCGGTTATGTGCTCTCGCTCGAGGAGAATCCGCTGAAAGGCCAGCCCACGCGCCTGCCGTTGAAGTTGGTGGGCGACGGCACGACGCCGCGCTATCAAGACAACGAACGCGGCCAAGTGACGCTGCACAGCCGTGAGAGTCTCGCGTCCGCGGGTGTGGCGCTGGGCGATGCGCACCTCAATGAGTTGCGCTTTCGACACAACATCGTGATCGAAGGCGTAGCCGAGTGGGAAGAGCAAACGTGGGTAGGAAAAAAATTGCAAGTAGGGAAGGTGGTGTTCGACACGGTGGTGCCGAAAGTCCGCTGCCTTGCCACGCACGCCAATCCGCGCAGTGGCGAACGTGATTTGCAGGTGATGCAAACCTTGGTAAAAGCCTTTCGGCAAAAAGAGCCGACATTCGGTATCGGCATGCTGTCCAGTGACGGCGGCGATATGGCTATCGGTGATGATATTAACGTAACTATTTGATTTTATGGAATAAATTTAATGTTCGAAAATTTCAAGCAAACTCAGATTCAAACCAGCGATCCGCAAGTCAAAATCAATTTGCGCTATGGTGGCAATGGTCCGCCGATTTTGTTGTTGCACGGTAATCCGCTGACGCATGTGCATTGGCATTTGGTGGCGCCGCGTTTGGCGCAACATTTCACCGTGGTGTGCGCCGACCTGCGCGGTTACGGTGACAGCAGCAAGCCGCGCGGCACAGCCGATCACATGAACTACTCGTTCCGGCGCATGGCGCAGGATCAGGTGGATGTGATGCAGCATCTGGGCTTCAATCAATTTTGCGTCGCGGGCCACGATCGCGGCGGTCGCACGGCGATACGCATGGCGCTCGATCATCCGCACAAGGTAAAAAAACTCGCCAGCTTCGATGTGCTGCCCACGCATTACATCCTCACCCACATCAACCTCGCGTGGGCGGTGAATTCGTATCATTGGTGGTTCATGGCGCAGCCGTATGATCTGCCGGAAAAGCTGATCGCCGGGCATGAAGATTTCTACATCCTGAAAAAACTCACCACCATGGGCGTCGGCAAAGGCGGTTTCAAGCCTGAAGCGCTGGCGGAATATGCGCGTTGCTGCACCGCTGAAAATATTCACGCCGTGTGCGAGGACTATCGCGCGAATGTGAGTGTCGATTTTGAAATGGACAAAGCCGACTTCGAAGCGGGCCGCAATATTCAATGTCCGACGGCGGTGTTCTGGGGCCAGTTAAGCCACACCGAAAAGTTTTTCAGTCCGCACGATGCGTGGTCGCCGTACGCCGCCAACATCGTGAAAATGCAGGGACTGCCGTGCGGACACTATCCGGCGGAGCAGGTGCCGGATGCGGTCTACGATGAGTTGTCGGCGTTTTTCCCGGATTAGCGTATTGACAAAAAATTGTTTAAAATCAAATACTTACGTATTATTAGCTTGTGCGCTAATTTATGCGAATTGCATTTTCGCAGCAGTGTTTCCTGAGCGACCGCTGCGCCTGATCGTGCCATTTGCACCCGGCGCAGGGCAGGACATTACCGGCCGTTTGCTCGCGCAACGTCTCACCAATGCATGGCGCCAGCAGGTCGTAGTGGATAACCGGCCGGGTGCAGGATCGAATATCGGATCCGAAATCGGCGCGCGTGCAGCGGCCGACGGTTACACGCTGTTGCTGGCGAACGAAGCAATCGCGATCAACGCTACGCTGATAAAAAAACTGCCGTTTGATCCGTTGCGCGATTTGGCGGCGGTGAGTTTGATTGTGATCAACCCGCGTATTTTCGTTGTGCATCCGGGCGTGCCGGCGAGCAACATCAAAGAGCTGATTGCGTTTGCGCGCACTAAACCGGGCGGCGTGAGTTACGGTTCATCGGGGGTGGGCACCGGCCCGCATCTCGCAGGTGCGCTGCTCTCGAGTATGGCGAATGTGGAAATGACGCACATCCCGTACAAAGGTGTGGCGCCGGCCATCACCGATCTGCTGGGCGGACAGTTGCAGTTGATCGTATCCACCATACTCTCGGCCGCGCCGCACCTGCAAAGCGGCAAACTGCGCGGGCTGGCGGTAACGACGGCGAAACGCTCCGCGGCGTTGCCGACCATGCCGACGGTTGCCGAAAGCGGCGTGCCGGGTTACGAGGCTACGGCATGGTCGATGCTGATGGCGCCGGCGCCAACGCCGCGTGCGCTGATCACGCACATTTACACCACCACCGCGAAAGCGATTGACAATGCCGAAGTGCGCAAACGTTATGCGGCGGAGGGCGGCGAAGCGGTTGGCTCCACACCGGACTATGCCGCGAAGTTTCTCACCGCGGAAATTCAGCGCTGGGCGAAGGTGATCAAGGAAGCGGGCGTGCGGTCGGAGTAGTTGTAACCAGGGGAATATCATGCCGAAAAATTTAATACAGAAAAATGAGAATGGGCTAGCGGCTATTGCCGGCAACGGCTTGCTCGATCGCCGCGCATTCCTGCGCAGCGGTGCCACGCTGGCGGCTGCGATGAGCGGCTACGTCGTCAGCAATACGGCAGTGGCCCAACCGCTCGCCAATGATCC
>JAYUAH010000432.1:0-4225 GCA_043741415.1 Betaproteobacteria bacterium | reverse complement strand
GGGCGGTCATATCCTGCCCGCCGCCCGGCGCCGAACTGACGATGATGCGCACCGCTTTCACAGGATAGGCCCCAGCCGCACTGACCGCCCGGGTTTGCGCATGTGTCGTGCAGGCGAGGCACAACAAAAGCGCTGTAGCCGTGATTGACCCGTGCCGCAACGACGAAGCTATCATGCCGCACTGCGTGGCAAGGTGATTACGCAATCACCAGCAGCGGAGGAATGACAGCAAGGTCGTTGATTTCATCGAGACGCCAGAGTGTCGCCAGCACCGCATCAACCCGTTTTGATCCCAGCACAGCCTCGGTGAGGCTGCGGAATTTCTCTTCGATCTCCGCGTCGCTCTTGGATTGCGACAAGTCGCCCTTGTCGCCGCCGGATTCGCCCACCAGCCGCTCGCCGTTCTTCAGCGTAACGCTCACGCGCGTGGCGTGCTTCACCGGCACGCGTTCGTACTCGGCGGTAAAGGCGTCATTCGCTACGACCTCAATTTTGCGCAGCAGGGTACGCAGCGCCGGGCTGCGCAGATGCGCATCGTTAAACGACTCCGGCGTGTGTCGCTTGTCGATAAGAGACGCGGCAACCACGTAGGGAATACTGTGGTCGGCGGTTTCACGTGAGTCGGGATTCCAGTGGTGCTCACCGGTGCCCATGCCAACTTTTGCGCGCTGATACACCTCCACGATGACCTTCTCGACGTCATCGACGTTGCGCAAGCGCACCGCCGCTTTCTCCGCCGCGAGAATGGAGGAAATCGTCGTCGCACACGATGCGCGGGGCTTGATCAGCGTGTCGTGGATTTTGAAAGGGGTCTCCCGGTCGCCCAGTGTATCGAGCGAGAACGACCCGTGCGCAACATGGTTGCACCACGCATCCTTGCCTTCAAAGGGCAGATGCGGCCCCTCCATGCCGGCCTGCGCAAGCAGCGCGGCAAACACGCCCGCACGGCCCGACTGGCCTGCGGCAACGGCTTTCCACATCGACAGATGTCCCGTGCGCGCCTGGTTGAGTGCATTGTTGGGCACCACCGCCATCGCCAGACATTGTGCAAGTTGCTGCTGCGACAGGCCTAGCAGTTTTCCCGCACCCAGCGCGCTGCCCATGCAACAAAAATTCGCGCAATCAAACCCTGGCGTCTTCACCGCATGCGACATCCGCAGGTAAACCTCGTAACCGAGCACAATGCTGGTGATGAGGTCCCGGCCGCCGGCGTGAGCGAATTCGCCTGCCGCGAATATCGGCATCAGCACGTCACTCGGGTGGCCGCCCATGCTGCCGGGCCAGTGATAGACGTCGTTCATCTCCACATAACGCGCTGTCGTGCCGTTGACGAACGCCGCGAGATCCGGTGTCGTGCTGGTGCGCGTGCCTATCACCGTTGCACCGGCCGGCTGCGGCGTTAGCGCCGCGATGTTGCGCGCAATCTGCGAGGCTTCGCCAAAAAACCCGCCGATCAACGCACCCAGCGTGTCGATCATGCGCACTTTCGCCGCGTGTATCGTCTCCACGTTCAGGTCTTCGTAACGCAAGCGCGCCGCATACGCACTCAAACGCGATTGAATCGCGTCAGTTTTAGTCAGATGGCCTTCGATAGCATGGTTCATGTTGGCTCCCGGAGAATAGATTTTTCTGCCGTGGACGATGTGGTATGGCTCATGGTTCAACCTTCAATCCGGCCTGCTTCACCACTTGTGCCCACTTGGCGATATCGGCTTTGATGAATTGCGCAAAGTGCTGCGGTGTATCACCCACGGCGTCGGCGCCCAGCGTCGCAAGCCGTTCTTTCATATCTGGCTGCTGGAGTGCGCCCACCACCGCAGTATGCAATTTGTCGATTACGGCGTGCGGCGTGCGAGCTGGAACGAACAGGCCGTTCCAGCCCACGATCTGGTAACCCTTGAGCCCGGACTCATCGAGTGTCGGCAGTTCGGGCAAGAGCGGTGAGCGTTTGAGATCGGTGATCGCGAGCGCTCGCAACTTGCCGGCCCTGACGAAGGGCAGCGTGCCCGGTATGTTTTCGCACATAAACTGGATTTGTCCACCGATGAGATCGGCCAGCGCCGGTGCGCCGCCTTTATACGGCACGTGCGTTATCTGCAGGCTGGCCATGGTCTTGAGCATCTCGCCGGCAAGATGCGGGGTCGCACCTGCGCCGCCGGAGCCGAAATTAAGTTTTCCCGGATTGGCTTTCGCATAAGCGATGAACTCCGCGACGGATTTTACCTGCAGCGACGGATTCACGACGAGTAGCAGCGGCGCCGAGGCGATCATCGTCACTGGCGTCAAATCCTTCAGCGTGTCGTAGGGCAACTTGCTGAACAGACTGGGCAGCACCGTGATGCCCAGGCTCATGACGAGTACCGTGTAACCATCCGACTGGGCTTTGGCGACGATGTCGGTGCCCATGATGCCGGAAGCCCCCGGACGGTTGTCGACGACAAACTGCTGGGTCAATGCCACGGACAGTTTTTGCGCGATGAGGCGCGCCATGATGTCGTTGGACCCCGCGCCGGCAGCAAACGGTACCACCACGCGCACGGATTTGGACGGGTACGATTGCGCTGTCGCTGCGGTGTTTGCGAGGCAGAGCAGGCAGATGCCGACGCGCGATAAAGAAGTCATGCAGGAAGTCATTCGGGCAGTCATTGGAAGATTCACAACGATATCCCGGCCGAAAAGGCACGAAAATCCGGGATCGACTCGATGCGCATGCAGCCATCGAACAACTGCTGCGTCAGCGGCTCTCCCCACACCGGCACGCCGAGGCGGAAGAATTTACCCTGGAGTTCATTGCTGCTGTGCGGATTCGCGGGCTCGCCCTTGGTCACTTCGCAATGCCCCTCCAAAACGTTGCCGCCCTTCAGCGTGATTTGCAAATCAACCCGTTGCTGCTCCGGAAACCCCGCATCGAACGCCGGCTCGTGCCGCACGAACACCTTGGCTACCAGCGCCTGCACTGCAGGGTTGGCCACGGCTTCGTCCTCGAACTCTTTCGTGCCGGATTGCCCGTGGTGGAGTATCGTCGCCAACGCGAACGGCGCGGAAAAGCGCGCACCGAAACTGGTGGTGATGTGCTTGCCGGACAGCAGCGCCGCAAGGCTGTAGGCAGCGACGTCGATGCGCTCGATGTCGTTCGCATCAACACGTCCGTCAGGCGCCTTGCCAAGGGCGTCTTCCAGCGCGTCGATCACGGAGTGCACATAGCGCCCGGTGCAATGCAGCTTGAAGTAGTTCTTGGCAACCAACCACTCAGTGCCCAGCCCGTCGACCACGCGTGCCGGGTCGAAGCGGTCCGACAGCACTTTGCCGTAGATTGAAGCAACACCATCATCCTCGCCGGTGAAGCCGCACGCTACCAGGCGCACTGCGGTCTGGCCCATGTAGGCGGAATGCGCGGTATAGATGTTGCGCACCGTGGATCCTTCCAGCAGCGTATTGCGACTGGTCGCCATGCCCATGGTCGCCGCCACGTTGAGCAGTTCGCGCATTTGCGTTGGGTTGAAGCCCTTCAATTTTGCCACCGCGATGGCAGCGCCGATGACGCCGTAAGTTCCATGCGGGTGTATCGTCAACCGCACGTTAGCAGCGCGGCTGATGCGTGCCGACACTTCGTATCCGACAATGACCGCAAGCAACAGCTCGGCACCCGACACGCCAAGCTCCTGCGCAACAGCGATCGCCGCGGGCACCACCTGGATGCCGGGGTGGCCCTTGGCGAACAGGTTGCCTTCGTCGAGTTCGAGCCAGGTTCCGGCTGTGCCGTTCAACAGCCCGGCATCAAGCGCCGACGCACGGCGCCCACTGCCGATCACCCAGGCACTGCCAGGGGCCGCCGCCCTGAGGTGCGCGTCCACGAAGGCCTTCATCTCGCGCGTTTGCATACCGGCCGCGATCACCGGAATGCAGTCAGCCAGAATCCAGCGGCCGCGATCGATCGCTTCGCGACTCAGGTCGGACAGTTGCACGTCAGCGAGAAAGCGGCTGGCTGTTTCGAGGTATTGGGGACGGGTCATGTTTGTTTTTCAAAAAGGCTAACGTAACGTGGAAAAGGTTCCGTTGCAAATAGCTGATGACGGACGATCTCACTCATACCCTTCTGCGGAAGCCAACCATAAAACTTACTCTTGTCGTGATTGCACGTGTAGCAATTCAGCCGCGGGAAGCCGTGGGTGATGATGCGTAGAACTGTTCTTACGTATAGTTTGTTTAAGTATTTGTTTTCAAA
>JAYUAH010000431.1:0-1689 GCA_043741415.1 Betaproteobacteria bacterium | reverse complement strand
ATGGTGGTGCAGCAGCCGCATACCTACAAAAAGCTGCCTTACGATCCGCTCAAAGATTTCGCGCCGATAGCGATGGGCGCGACCAACTTTCTGGTGCTAGTGGTGCATCCGGCGACGCAATTCAAAACCAGCAAAGACCTCATCGCCTACGCGCGCGCCCATCCGGTCCGGCTCTCTATCGCGTCGAACGGCGAAGGCGGATTTCCGCACATGACCATTGAGTTGCTGCGTGTCATGGCGGGATTCAAATATTTGCATGTGCCGTACAAAGGCAGCGCCGACATCGCCACGCAATTAATCGGCGGCCATGTCGATGCCGCGATCGACGGCGTGTCGGGTCTGGTGCCGCACATCCGTTCCGGGAGACTACGCTTACTCGGCGTCACCGGCCCCAAGCGCGTAACGCAATTTCCCGACACCCCGGCCATCGCCGAAGCGCTGCCCGGCTACGAATCGAGCGGCTGGTTCGGGTGGGTCGCCCCCGCCAATACGCCGCGCGACATCGTGACGAAACTCAATCAGGAAATTAACCGCGCGTTGTCGCTGCCGGATGTGAAAGAAAAAATGGTCGCACTCGGACTTGAAGTCGTTAATGAGCCGCCGGAATTTTTCGGCAAAGCGATTCGCGATGATCATGCGAAATACGGCAAGCTGATTCGGGATATTGGGTTTCAGCCGCAGTGAGTGCGGTGAACAGGCACACCCACCCGCCACACTCCCACCGCTACCGGTTCTGGTTCCCGCGCACCAGTCAAATCGCTTACCGATCCTGGGTTATCCGCAGACTCAATAAGCAGCGTCAAACGGATCCTCGTGATCGAACATTTTGCAGGTGTAGATTACCGAGCGCAAGCGCGCTTACTCCGACTTGAGTCCCGCTGCATTCACAACCTTAATCCACTTCGCCACTTCGGATTTGATATAAACATCATGCTGCTCCGGCGTGCCGCCCGCAGGGTCTGCGCCGTTGTCGATCATCGCCGTGCGCACCGCTGCATCCTGCACCGCTTTCGCCAGCGCGCCGTTAACACTATCCACTACGGGCTTCGCCAATCCACCCGGCCCCACCAAGCCAAAGCCGCTGTTCACCACCAAGCCCGGCAAGCCCGCCTCTTGCGCGGTGGGCGTATCTTTCAACAGGGCAGAACGCTTGGCACCCGTCTGCGCAAGCAAACGCAACCTGCCGCTGCTGACGTGCTGCAACGCCCCCGACACCGTGGGAAACGAAAACGCAATCTGGCCGGAGATTAAAGCAACCAGCGACGGCGCGCTGCTTTTATACGGCACGTGCACCGTATCCACTTTTGCCAACAAGTTAAACAACACACCTGCCAGATGCGACACCGCGCCCTGCCCCGCACTGCCATAGATAAGTTGTCCGGGACGTGCCCACGCCAGTGTGATCAATTGTTTAAGATCGTTCGCCGGCAGCGACGGATGCACCACCAGCCCCGCCGGCACGTCAGCCACCAGCCCCAGCGCGGTGAAATCGCGCGCGGGATTAAACGGCAGGGTGTTGGTCAGCGCGGGGTTCATCACAAAGCCCGCAGCGACCATCATGATGGTGTAGCCGTCCGCAGGACTCTTCACCGTGATGCCGGCGCCCAGCGCACCGCCCGCGCCGGGCCGATAATCCGCCACCAGTTGCTGGCCCAACGCAGCGCCCATGCGTGGCTGCACAATGCGAAA
>JAYUAH010000430.1:0-4235 GCA_043741415.1 Betaproteobacteria bacterium | reverse complement strand
AGCCGGCGCCGAAATATCCGGTAAAACCCGTGCGCATGTTGTCCGGCGCCTTCGGCAGCCCCAGCGACATTCTCGCGCGCACCATCGGGCCCAAGCTTGCCGAACTGTGGGGGCAGCCGGTGGTGATCGAAAGCCGGCCGGGTGCTTCGGGCGTGATTGCCGCGTCGATACTCTCCAAGGCCGCGCCGGACGGCTACACGCTGCTGCTGATTTCCGCGCAATTCGCGATAGCTGCGGCGATGCATGCGAACCTGCCGTACGATCCGCTGAAAGATTTCGCCGGCGTCACGCAGATTGGTTTCAGCACCAGCGTGCTGCCGGTGCATCCCACGCTGGGACCGAAAACGCTGAAAGAATTTTTGGCCTACGCGCAGGCGCGGCCCGGCAAAATTCTGTACAGCTCCGGCGGCGCGGGCAGCAGCACGCATTTGAGCGCCGAGCGTTTTAACCATGCCGCCGGCATCAAGGCGGTGCACGTCGGCTACAAAGGCACGCCCGACGCGCTACTCGAAGTAGCGGGCGGCCGCGTGCAATACTGCATCGCCGGGCTGGGCTCGGCGCTGCCGCTGATCAAAGATAACAAACTGCTGGCGCTCGCCGTAAGCACGCCGCAACGCTCGCCACTGCTGCCCGACGTGCCGCCGATTGCCGACGCCGTGCGGGACTTCGGCCGCGATGGTTCGCATTCGCTGATCGCGCCGGCGGCGACGCCGATCTCGATCCGCAACCAGATTGCGCGCGACGTCGCACGCGTGTTCGAGCAGGCTGATGTGAAAGAAAAACTCTACGCGCAGGCTTATCATCCCGCACCGACCACGCCGCAGGAACACGACAAAATTTTGCGCGAACAAATTCAAAGTTTCGGCGAAATAGCGAAACGCCTGGGCTTGAAGTCGTACTAAAAATTTGTTTAAAATCAAATACTTACAATATACCGTCGAGAGCATCCTCCATGGACGGCGCAGCACCGATTGCACTGACCGACAAACGCGCGCGTGACAATTGAAGGCGCGTCAGTTCGCACACGAGGTGTTGCGCCCCGCGTCGCTCGCGCGCGACCGCATCGCCGATCCGAGCGAGACATTTGATTGGGACATCATCGTCCAAGGTTCGAAGCTTGGATTTCGTACCGCAGTCGTTTCTGAAAAGTGGGGCGGACACGGCATCGATTTCGTGACGCAGGCGCTGGTGATCGCTGAGCTTGCGAAAGGCGACAGCGCGATGGCGAAAACCTTCAGCCAGTGCTGGAAGTGGAGTCACCATATTGCAGAGTTTTGTTCGGCGGATCAGCAGCAGCGTTTTCTGAAACCGTTCATGAGCGACGACCGGTTTTTGTTGGACCACGCGGGCACCGAGCCCAACGCCGGCTCCGATCACCGTTTGCCGCCGGAAGATGATCCGAAATCCGGTTGGCGCTTGAGCGCGGTGCGTCATGGCGACGAATGGCTGCTTAACGGCGAAAAATGTTTTATCGCCAACGGCGGCGTGGCGAAACTGTTTTTCGTCAGCACGCGCACCAATCCGAATGTGAGCATTCGCGAGGGTGGCGTGGGCGCTCGATCACCCGGATGCCGCGGCCGTGCGTGATTTTCCGTCGTTGCCGCTGGAAACCACCGCGCGCCTATTCACCGCCGAGACCGTGCGTGCCGCAACCGAGAACGCCGCTGAATGCTTCGGCGCGATGGGTGTGATGCTCGACATGCCGCTGCAAAAATACGTGCACGACGCGGTGATATTCCTGCACTCGGGCGTGAGCGCTACCGTGGATACATTCGCGGTGGCTGAGGCGGTCGCGGGCTTTGCGTGATCGGCTGCCGGCGCGCGATGATCAAGCGGCGCGCCGGCATCGCCATCGCCGTGCGTGCACAGGGCCGCACTTTACCAAAATGAGTCGACGTGACGATACGCGCGCCAAGTGCTTTTGAGCTTGCGCGTCATAGTTTTCAATTGCGACGCCTGCCACGCCGCGAATCGATGTCGTAGTTGGTCAACGGCCACGCCGCTGCGCTGCTGAAGTGCCGCATCCATTTGCGTTTGCGCCACGGCGATATCGTTCATAACGCCGAGTATGTCCTGCAGATGCGATAGCTTTTTTAGCGTCTTCGTCACGCGCGCATGGCTGAACAAGGGGCTGAGGATTTCCATACGGTAGCGCAGTTTTTTGATTTCAATACGCAGACGATGCAGCGCACGCGCATCGGCGGTGTCGGGCGAGCGGTCGCCGCCGTGCATCCGTGTGGCGCGGCGCTGCAGCGCCTGACGTGCAAACTTTCGCGCCGGCTGGTCCCAGTCGGCGAGTTGATCCACAGGTGCATGATCGCGCCACGCTTGCGTGTCGAACCACGGTGCCAACGTAGTCACCATGCGCTGGCAGCGTTGCGATGCCAGTGCGCGCTGCGCGGTGCGCGTATTGCGGCGTTGTTGTTTGAGCCATTCGGCATTGAGCACGGCGATCAGCGGGCCGGCGCCCAAAGCCTCGCGCAGCGGTGGCCAGATGTCGTGGATAAAGACATCGGAATCGCGCGCGGGGCCGAGCGCGTGCGCGAGCCACTGCAATTCGCGTTTTGCGTGCGTGCGCTCGTGCTTGTCGAGCAAGCGTGAATACAGAGAAAACAGCGCACGCAGCCGGCGCACGGTGACGCGCAACTGATGCAGAAACTCCGCATCGCGTCCCGCCACAGCGCCGGCTTGATTGGCGCGCAACTGTGCGAGCAGTGCGCAGCCCGTGGCGCGCAGTACCGCGCTGGCTGAATCCTGTTTGCCGAGTGCGACCGGCTGCCATTTGAGCGGGCCCGCAGTCGGCACGCGTGACGGCGCAGGATGGCGAGGGCGCTTCAGTGCGTTTGTGGGCAACATGGGTTCATTTTTTGGGTGCCGAATTCGTTCACGGTAGCCGAAACTCGTGCGTATTCCAACTGCTACAATATAAAATTAACGGGAGCCGGCGATGAAGTGCGCATCAAAATGCTTATCATTTCGTCAAGTCGTACGATTTTTGCTGCTGTGCGCGCTGGGTATCGGCGCGGCCGCCGCACAGCAATATCCGGCTCGATCGGTGCGCGTGATTACGGCGTTTCCCGCGGGCAGCGGCCCGGATACCGCGCTGCGGTCGGCCGGCGAGAAACTCTCGCGTGCGTGGGGACAGCAAGTGGTGGTCGAAAACCGTCCCGGCGGCAACGGCTTCATCGCCGCGGGCGCCGGCATGAAGGCAACCCCGGATGGTTATACGCTGGTGCAGATGGACAGCTCCCATCTCGCGGTGCAACCGCATCTCTACAAAAATATGCCGTATGACGTGGCCCGCGATTTCGAACCGGTGGCGACGTTTCTGCGGACTTATTTTTTCGTCGTCGTTCCTTTCGGTTCGTCGTGGAAAAATGTTCCGGATTTGATCGCCGCCGCCAAGGCACAGGGGGGTAAGCTCGCCTATGGATCGTGGTTCGTCGGCAGTCCCGGCCACCTCGGCACCGCCATGCTGGAAGCGGCAACGGGCACGCGCATGACGCATATTCTGTTCAAGGATTTCAACCAGCTTTACACCGCCGTCGGCAATAACGATGTGGCTTGGGCGTTCGGCAGCGCCGGTTCCGCCGGCCCGGCGTACCAGGCGAAACGCGTGCGGTTTTTGGCGGCCGCGGCGCCGCGGCGTATCACGGGCTATGCCGATGTGCCCACCGTCGTTGAGTCCGGCGGACCGCCGGGATTCGAATTGAAAGCGTGGGTGGCGCTGATGGCGCCGCGCGGCACACCGGGTGCCATTATCACGCGCGTCAATGATCAAATGGCCAAGGCACTCGCCGAGCCGGATGTCATTGAGCGTTATGCGGTGCAGGGTTACGAGCCGCTGGTGCTTGCGCCTGCCGAGGTGAAGCGGCTGATCGAAACCGAGTCGCGCCGCTTCGGCGAAGTCATAAAGCCTTTGAACATAGCGCTCGATTAAACAGAATGTCGCCGCTCAGCCCACTGTGGCCCGCTCAAGTCGATCACATTCGCATTGACGCGGACGACCTCGTGCCCGTGATCAACTTCTATCGCGATGCCATGGGCATGACGCCGAGCGCTATGCAGGACGGCACCACGCTGATGCAAGCGCCCGAGCGGCGCATCGTGATCGGGCGCGGCGCGCGGCGTTCGCAGCCTTACACCGCATTCCGCATGGAGTCAGCGCAGCAGTTGCTGCGTATGCGCGATCATCTCACGGCGCGCGGCGTGACGATGCAGGAGAGTCCGTCGCC
>JAYUAH010000429.1:0-4237 GCA_043741415.1 Betaproteobacteria bacterium | reverse complement strand
CGTAAGTGGCAAAGGCGGCGCCTATGCAGTAAGCCACTAACCCCACCTGCAAGTGTCTGCTTGGCGCCATCAACGCCGACATCACAACGATTGCGGCGGCAGCCACCCCTGCGCCAACCACTAAAGCGAGATCAAATACTGCTTGAGACCAAGGGGCAAAACAAGTTCCGGAAGTCACGTACTGTGCGGGGCACGTAATCCCACCAAGGTAATAAATAAAAAAACCGAACAGAAGCCCCAGAATAAACCCAGCAAACCCGGCTGGAACTATCAGCGCCCATCGTAATATTTGCATACAGGCCCCGCGGGGATACTGGGTTGTGTGAGATTAATTGATGAAGGTTCGGGCTTGCCTTACGGATACATCGCCCAACCGACGCGGTTGGTTTGTGCTTTGAAGAAATGCCCGTTGGTGCTGGTGACGAATACCGTTGTCATATCCGGCCCGCCGAAGCACACATTGGTCGGGCGGTTTGCGGCCACCTGATGCGTTTCGAGCACGCGGCCGGTGGGTGAAAACACGTAGAGCATCGGCCCCGGCCCGCTCACTTCCCAGCCGGCGGTGGCGATGATGTTGCCTTCGGCGTCGAGGCACATGCCGTCGATGCCGCGATGCAGGCCGCGCGCGTCTTCGCCCCAGGTGAACAGTACGTCGAAGGTGCCGAGGCTGCCGTCGTCTTTAATCGGATACGCGCGCAACTCGCGGGGTATGCCGCGCGTGTAGCTGCTTTCCGCGACGTAGAGCATGCGCTGATCGCGCGACACGAGTATGCCATTGGGTTGAGTGGTGACGAAGGTCACGCGGGTAACGGTGTAACTGCCGCCTTGTTGTGGATCGGCACGCAGCACCGAGCGGTGATCGAGTTCTTCTTTTTCCGTTTTGTCCCAGTTGCCGTCGTTGACCGGGTTGGTAAACCAGACGCGGCCTTTGCAATCGACCGCGAGATCATTCGGCGTGCTAAGTTTTTTGCCGTCGAGTTTGTCGGCAACGGTCACATTTTTACCGTCGGCATCGAAGCGCACGATCGAACGCCCGCCCGAGCAGCAGCCGAACAAGCGGCCGTGCGCATCGAAACAAAGCCCATTGGTGCGATTGGTGCCGCTGCGCCACTCGCTGATGGCGCCGCTGTTAAAGTCGTAACGCAGGACGCGGCTTTTGCGGATGTGCGTGAATAGAATTTCCTCGCCGGTCCACACCGGGCCTTCGGTGATGAGTTCGCCTTCGGGTTTCAATAACAGTTCGAATTTCCACGACATTTTTTTCCCTTTGAGTAATCGCTATCGCTATGCTACGTCGGCGTATGAAGGCCGCCCATCATCAACGGCGCGCCAACTGAGTGACGAACATAAGTATTTGATTTTATTGCATTTTTTGTTAAATCTTCGATGACGGTTTAAGGGGTCGATAGTTAAAAAATTCTTCCACCGAGATGCGCCCATCGCCGTTGCTATCGACGTTGCGACAATTGTCGGCAAGCATCGGCATGCCACGCACTTCATCCGGCGTGAGATAACCATCACTGTTGACATCAGCGCGGCGGAAGTCGGTTTCCTTTTTAGCGGCGATGGGATCGCGCCTGCGGGATTCCTGCAGAGACGGTAATTCGGGCGGTGGTTTGACAGGCGCCGACGGCACTGCACTGGTCGCCGGCGCGGGCGTCACAGCAGCCGGCTTGGGAGAAGTCGCAGCGGGTTCACGCTCACGTGCGCGCGCGTCCTCCTTGTTTCAATGCGGCTTCGCGCTCGGCGGCGCGTTGCTCCTTTTCGCGCACGGCGGCCTCTCGTTCATCGAGCGCAACCTGCTCCGGCGTGCGTAGTTCGGCGCCCGGCGGCAATTTCACGATGCGTGTTTTTTCCCGCTGCGCCGTTTCGCGCGCGACGCGCATGGCATCCTGTTGTGCCTGTGCCATGGCCGACTCCATGTCCGGAGGCTCTTCCATGATCACCACATTGCGTTTGAACCAGGTGTAGACCACCGCGAGCACGATTAAGACGATGACGCCTTTGCCGATGCTGCGCCAGGTGCGGCTGATGTCCTCTGCCGGGCGCGGCCTCGCGCGCACGGGAACAGATGCGCGCTGCAGCACCACCGACCGCGCTGGCGCATCGGCTGCGGCAGCGCGCGGCGCAATGACCTCGGCTGCCTTGCCCTCCAACGCGCGGCGCCAGTCGAGCACGTTTTGCGGGCGGCTTTTTTCGTCGAGCAACATCGCCCATTCCACGCTGCGCAACACCGGCAGGCTCACGCGCCCGATCAGCGTGGCAATTTTCGCCGGCACCGTGTCGTTCTTTAACCGGCTCACCGCGTCCGGCGGATTTTCACCCGTGAATACGCGATACAGCACGCCGCCCATCGCGTAGACGTCCGTCCACGGCCCCTGATTGCCGTCACCCGTGTATTGCTCGAGCGGCGCGAAGCCGGGCGTCAACACCGCTGTGAGCGTTTTGGTGGCGCCGCTCGCCGCCTGCCGCGCCGAACCAAAATCGAGCAGTACCGGCCCGCCGCGTTTGCGCACGAAAATGTTCGAGGGCTTGATGTCGCGATGCAAAACGCCGGCCTGGTGTACCGCTTGCAACCCGTCAAGCAGCGGAAACAACAACTCACGCACCTGCCGCTCGCGCGGCGTGGGATCCAGCTTCAGCGACTGATGCAACGACTCGCCGTCTTCATAGTCCATCACCATGTAGCCGGTGTCGTTGGCCTCAAAGTAACGATACACGCGCACAATGTGCGGATGGCTGAACTTCGCCAGCGTGCGCGCTTCCTGCGTGAATCGCTCGAGGCCCCACCGATAGCTATCCTCGTTATCCGTCTGCGTCGAAATCACGCCACCGTCGAGCGCGCGCACCGCCAGATCGCTGGGGAAATATTCCTTGATCGCCACGCGCTTATCCAGATGCGTGTCGTGGCACAGATAGGTGATGCCGAAACCGCCTGCGCCGAGCACGGATTCCACGCGGTATTCGAGCAGTGTCGATCCATCGGGCAGGGCGTTGCGGTAAAGGCTGGTGGCGGACACGGGTAAGCGGCGATGTCGCAGCAGGCAGTGATCTTAACGACGAATAATACGCGAACTTGCGGGCATTTCCTGCGAACAGACGAACACAGTGCTTGCGGGACGCCGCTCAACTTGTGAGAATCGCGCCTTCCCGCCTTTAGCGTGCCTGACACCCCATGGACTTCAAATTCACCTCCGAGCAGCAACAGTTCCGCGACGCGGTGCACGGCTTCGCCGACAAACATTTGAAGGCGGGTGCACTCAAGCGCGCGCACGAGGCCGAGCATCCGTGGGATGTGGCCAAGCTGATGGCCGAGCAGGGCTTGATGGGCATTGCCTTCCCCGAGGCCGACGGCGGACAAGGCGGTACCTTGATGGATGCAATCCTCGCGATTGAAGCGGTCACCGAAGCGTGCCCGCGCAGTGCGGATGTAATACAGGCCGGAAACTTCGGCCCGGTGCGCGTGCTGGCCGAGTACGGCACGGCGGATCAGAAGCAGCGTTACCTCGCGAAAATTCTTGCTGGTGAATCGGTGATTTGCGTCGGCATGACCGAGCCCGACGCGGGGAGTGCGGTGACCGATCTCACCACCAGCGCCACGCCGGATGGCGACGGCTATCGCATCAACGGTGTGAAAGTATTTCAGACCCACGCCACGTCGGCGGAAGTGATGCTGACCTACGTGCGCTTCGGCCCTGGCGTGGGCGGCATCGGCTCGGTGCTGATTCCGCGAACGTCCCCTGGTTTCAAACAGGGTGCAGCGGCGAAGTTTTTCAACGGCGAGGAATGGGTGCAAACCTATCTCGATGATGTGTATGTCGGGCCGGAAAATATTTTGCTCAAAGAAGGCGGCTTCAAAAAACAGATCGCGGGCTTCAATGTCGAGCGCATCGGCAACACTGCGCGTTCGCTCGCCTTCGGCCGCTACGCCTACAACATCGCGCGCGAGTGGGCGATGACGCGCAAACAGTTCGGGCGGCTGCTGTGCGAGTTTCAAGGCATCCAGTGGAAATTCGCCGACATGAAAATGAAACTCGACGCCGGGCAGTTGTTGATTTATCGCGCGGCGGCCAATGCGGTGAACGGCATTCCGTCGCAAGAAGACACCGCCATCGCCAAAGCGTTTTGCAATCAAGCGGGCTTCGATTGCTGCAACGAAGCGATGCAAATCATGGGCGGCATCGGCTACACCGAAGAAACGCTGGTGGAATATTGCTTCCGCAAATGCCGCGGCTGG
>JAYUAH010000428.1:0-9835 GCA_043741415.1 Betaproteobacteria bacterium | reverse complement strand
ATGGAAATACAGTTGGATCATGGCACCGATGCGGCGAGAGAAGATGTAATTCGAGCTTTTATCGCATTGAACGAAAAACGCTTGGCCCATCCAAGTCGAGTTCTTACAGAAAGAACGCTTGCCACTGATGCTGCACTTTCCTACGCGCGACTGGCGGCATTGGCGAGGAAGCGCGGCGCGACACAAGAAGCCGAACAGCACGCCAAACAAGCGGTTTCGTTTTGCCCCAAGATCGGCTGGAAAACTTGTTCAATCGAAGATATCAATTACATGGTTGAGCGATTGGATAAGCGGGGCGTTTTTGGAATGAAGAAAATCGAACGAGAGCAACAAAAATGAACGAAGACGTCCAACTCCCCACTAAAGAAACTCGCCAATGGCTCTACACCCTCTGGCGCGCCGCAGGCAGCAGCGAACAGGAAGCGCAACTCACCGCCGACCATCTAATCGGCGCCAATCTCGCCGGGCACGATTCGCATGGCGTGAGCATGGTGATGCCTTATGTGCGTTCGCTGATGGCCAACGAACTGCAGTTGAACCAGAAACTTTCCATCGTCACCGATACCGACACGCTGCTGGTGGTGGACGGCAATCGCGGCATCGGGCAGTCGATGGCGTTTCAGACCATGCAGTTGGCCATCGAGCGCGCTAAGAAGCACGGCGTGGTGATCGTGGGACTCAAGAACACGCATCACATCGGCCGCGTCGGGCACTGGGCGGAGCAGGCAATTGCCGCCGGTTTGACATCGATCCATTTCACCAACGTGGTAAGCCGCGCCATCGTGGCGCCCCACGGCGGCAGCCAGAGCCGTTTCGGCACCAACCCGCTGACCGTCGGCCTGCCGCGCCGCAACGCGCCGCCGATCCTGCTCGATTTCGCCACCAGCGCGGTCGCGGTCGGGAAAATACGCGTGGCCTACAACCGCAAGGGCCCGGCCCCGGCCGGCGCGCTGATCGATCACGAGGGAAATCCCACCACCAACCCGGCGGTGATGTACGAAGAGCCGCTCGGCGCGCTGCTCACCGCCGCCGGCCACAAAGGTTATGCGCTGGCGATGGTGTGCGATTTGCTCGGCAGCGCCCTCTTCGGCGGCGTGACACCGCAGCCGAGCCGCCTGCGCATCCCCGGCCTTTACAACAATATGCTCGCCATCGTGTTCGATCCCACGCGCTTCGGCGCGGGCGCACATTACGAGCAGGAAGCGAAAACGTTTATCGATTACGTGCAGTCGGCGAAGCGCACCGATCCGAACGCGCCGATTGAAGTGCCGGGTGATGCCGAGCGGCGTTATCGCGTTGAGCGCGCGCAGTCGCTGCCGGTGGATACAGGCACGCTGCAGACCATGGATGATGCAGCGCGAGCGATCAACACGTTGCGCGGGGCGGCGTTGCCGTTGGCGTCTTCGCTGGTGGCGCGTTAGCGTGTAGCCCGTAAGGAGCGCAGCGTATTCCGGGGCAATGGTCCCCGGGTTACACTTCGTTCCACCCAGGCTACGGTTGCTGGCGTTCGAGAACAATCGTGGCACAATTCAAAGTGCAATATCTCGCGATAACGAGAATCTTTCAACAACAAAAGGGAGTAATCATGAATTCATTCAGTATATGGCACTGGCTCATCCTCTTTTGCTGGAGCGCCATAATCATCGTGCCAGCATGGCGCATTGTTAGCAAAGCGGGATATTCTGGCGCGCTCTCATTTCTTTTACTAATTCCGCTCGTCAATATCATTCTTCTTTGGGTGTTCGCATTCGTAAAGTGGCCCATAGAGAAAAGTAGCGCCTGATTTCACCGCACGCTGGCTAAGGAACGGTGACCAGGAACGTGCGGCGAAATTGTCGAGAGTCGTTCACTGCATCCGCTAGTCGATTAGCGCGCCCTCAGTCCACCTTAACACCAGCCGCCTTAACAATCGGCCCCCACTTGTTGAAGTCGGTCTTCAACATAGCAGCCAATTGCTCCGGCGTCCCCGGCAACGGATCAGCCCCACGCGCGGTTAGACGCTCACGCAAATCCTTGTCAGCCAGCGCCTTGTTCATCCCCGCATTGAGCTTGTCGACCATCTCGCGCGGGGTTTTGCCGGGCAGGAATATGCCGTACCAATTTGCCGCATCCACTTTGGGCACGCCTTGCTCCGCGGTGGTAGGCAAATCAGGCAGCAGCGCCGAGCGCTTGGCGACCAAGGTGGCGAGCGGGCGCAGGCGGTGGCTTTGCACGTGCGGCAGCAGCACCGGTAAATCCGCGATCAGCAATTGCGTGTGGCCGCCCATGGTGTTGGTCACGGCAGCGGCAGCCCCGCCGTACGGCACATGCACAATTTGCGTGCCGGTTTCGGCCTTGAACAGTTCAATTACCAGATGCGGCAGGCCGCCGTTACCGGTAGATGCGGCGTTCAACTGGCCAGGTCGCGCTTTGGCGAGCGCGATCAGTTCTTTGACATTTTTCACCGGCAGCGAGGGATGAACGACGAGTAACTCCGGCGTGGTGCTCACGATCGACACCGGTGCCAAATCGCGAAACGCATCGAACGGCAACGCGTGATACACGTGCGGATAAATCGCCAGCGAGGTGCTCGACAACACCATCGAATGACCATCGGGCGCGGACTTGGCAATATGGTCCACGCCGATGGTGCCACCCGCGCCGCCACGATTATCGACAATCACCGATTGACCCATCGCCTCGGCAAGCTTCGCGGTGATCATGCGCGCGACGATGTCGATGGGCCCGCCCGGCGGAAAGGCGACGACGATGCGCAATTGTTTGGAGGGATAGGTTTGTGCGCCGGCGCATACGGGTAGCAGTGTGATTGCGGCAGTGAGCAGTTTGTATTTCAAAGCCATGTTGAATTCCTGATGGGATTAAGCGCCGCGATTGTGGAACAATCGCGTGCGGAAAACAAATTGCACGTTGAGCACGATAGTTGCCGCTGATACCATCGTCATCCCACTTGTCTCTGCGTTAACCCCCGCTGTCATTCCTGCGCTTCCTCTCGACGAATATACGTAAGTATTTGATTTTATTAAATATTTTAAGAAATCAGCCATGAGCCACGAAGCCTCCCACGACAACCCCTACACGCGCGGCATTGCGCAATTCGTATCGGGCCTCACCTACGATGCGATCCCCGCCGAGGTCACAGCGCGCATCAAATTACTGATGCTCGACTCACTCGGCTGCGCACTCTACGGCGCCGATCTTGAGTGGAGCAAGATGTTGCAAAACACGTTGACGCGCGTCGACACCTCGCGCACGTGTAACGTGTGGGGCACCAATCTCAAACTCTCCGCACCGCACGCCGCGTTGATCAACGGCACGCAGGTGCAAGGCTTCGAACTCGACGATGTGCATCGCGCGGGCGTGTTGCATGTGGGCGCGGTGGTGCTGCCGTCGCTGATTTCGATTACCGAAATGAAGACCGGCATGAGTGGAAAGGAGTTTCTGACATCCGCAGTCGCCGGCTACGAAATCGGTCCGCGCGTGGGCCTGTGCATGCGGCCGGATCACATTGCGCAGGGCTGGCATTCGGGCGCGACCCTCGGTGTGTTTTCGTCGGCGGCGGGCGCCGCACGCGCTTTGAAACTCGATGTCGATAAAACTGTGCATGCGCTCGGTGTGGCCGGCACGCAATCCGCCGGCCTGATGGCCGCGCAATATGGCGCGATGGTGAAGCGCATGCACGCGGGCCGCGCCTCGCAATCCGGTTTGTATGGCGCGCTGTTCGCCGAAACCGGATTCACCGGCATCGTCAACGTACTCGAAAGCGAATACGGTGGTTTTTGCACCACCTTTTCGCGCTCGCAGGATCGCTTTGACTTGAAGGAACTCACTGCCGGCTTCGGCAGCGTGTGGCAAACCATGGGCGTCGCGCTCAAGTTCTACTCGTGCGTGGGCAGCAATCACACCACGCTCGATGCCATCCGCGAGATGCAGGCCGAGAAGCCTTTCGGCGCCAAGGACGTGAAGAAAATTGCCGTGCATGGCTCGCAGGTCACCATGGATCACGTGGGCTGGAAGTACGTGCCGCAAGGACTCACCTCCGCGCAACTCAATCTGCCGTATTGCATCGCGACGTGGCTGCTCGACGGCGATTGCTTTGTCGACCAGTTCACCGAGAACATGGTCGCCGATCCGGCCCGCATGAAACTTTCCGCGATCGTCGAAGTCCATCATGATGATGCCATCACCCAACTCGGTGCCAAAATGCGCCACAAAGTACGCGTTGAAGTGTTCCTCAACGACGGCACGCGCATGGAGCGCACCGTCGAATCCGCGCGCGGCAGCGAATACAAATTCGCCAGTGAGGCCGACATCGTGGATAAGTTCGAAAAACTTGCGGCCACGGCACTGCCAAAAGCGCAGATTGAACAACTGCGGGATGCAATGCTGGGGTTGGATAAACTCGACGACGCAGCGAAGATCGCGCAATTGCTCGGAAAACGCTGATTCAAATCACACCATCAAAGGCAACCATCATGAATGCGCCCTCCAGAGCCACCATCGCCGAACTCACCCCCACCGGCAAACTGCGCGTGGGCCTGAACATGAGCAACTTTCTGCTCACCGCCAAAGATGCAGCCGGTGCACCCATCGGCGTGGCACCTGATCTCGGCCGCGAACTCGGCAAACGCCTCGGGGTAGAAGTTGAACTGGTGCCCTACGCCAGCCCCGGCCTACTCGCCGACGATGCCAACAAGAACCAATGGGATGTTGGGTTTCTCGGCGCCGAGCCGCAGCGCGCAAGTGAAATCGATTTCACGCCGGCCTACGTGGAAATCGAAGCCACTTACCTGGTGCCGCCGGGTTCCAATTTGCAACGCCCCGCGCAGGTCGATGCCAAAGGCATACGCATCGCCGTGCCGGAGCGCAGCGCCTACGAACTGTGGCTCACGCGTAATATCAAGAACGCCGAGCTGGTGCGCGTGACGGGCGCGGACAATGCGTTCAAAAAATTCCAGGAAGGCAAACTCGATGCGCTGGCCGGATTGCGTCCGCGCCTCATCACGGATCACGCCAACTACCCGGGCTCGCGCATCCTCGACGGCAATTTCACCGCCGTGCAGCAGGCCGCCGGCACGCCCAAAGGCCGCCCCAACGGCGCGCAGTATTTGCGTGAGTTTATCGAGGACATCAAGGCCAGCGGCCTGGTCGAGCACACCATCACGAAAAATAACGTGCTTGGACTGGCCGTCGCCGCCAAGGCCTGAAGCGGTTATGCTGCACCGCGCACGTCTGATGCAAACGCTGCGGCGGGCGCTCACTTACGCTACGCTGGGTCTGATGGTTAACATCTGCTGCGCTGCTGCGGATGATGCGCCGCTGGCATGCGACAAGACCACGGCCTGCGAGTTTCAGCTCTACATCGAGAACGACAGCGTCGGCGGCGGCAGTGACCGTTACTACACCAACGGCATCAAATTCGGCGGCGGCATGCGCGCCGACCCGCTGATCGAGCGTCTGTTTCAAAGGCCTGCGAGAAGCGTGCTGGAGTAAGTTTCCAACAATCCGGGCGACGTGCATTTTGGATTGTTCCTCGGACAAAACCTGTACACGCCGCGGCGCATCACCGTCGCACAGCCGCAGCCGTTTGATCGCCCGTGGGCGGCGTGGCTCTACATCGGTGGTGTGGCGCAGAGCGTGGAGCGCAATCGGCTGCAAACCGTTGAACTCGACGTCGGCATGATCGGCCCCGCGGCGCTCGGCAAGCTGGTGCAGACCGAGTGGCACAAGCTGGTGGGTGCGGATCAGCCGCAGGGCTGGGGTAATCAGCTCCACAACGAGCCCGGTGTGTTGCTCGCGTATCTGGAAAAATGGCGCTACGGGCCGATCACGGGCGTGCAGGCCGTACCGCATTTCGGCGCCACCGTCGGCAATGTGCTGACGCTGGTGCGCGCCGGCGGCCTTGTGCGGCTCGGCTTCAACATGTCGGGCTTCGGCCCCGATACCATCGAGCCGGGCGGCGCCATGCTGCAACGCACGCGCATGGCCGATACGCAAGCCGAAAAAAATAACCACGAGTGGTATGTGTTCGCGGGCTTTGATGCGCGGCTGGTGGCACGCAACATTTTTTTGGATGGCAACACCTTTCGCGACAGCGCAACGGTGGATCGCCGTGTCTATGTGCACGACGTTAAGCTGGGTTTCTCCATGCGCATTGCACCGGTGCGACTATCCATCACGCATATTCGCCGCAGCGAGGAATTCGCCACACCACTGGGCGGTGGCGGTGGACAGAAATTTTATTCGGTGAATGTGGGGTGGGAGTTTTAGCGTAACGGATCAAGGGCGTGGCGGTTTTATGGTGGTCTTTTTTAACCGATTTTACTTAGTCGCGTAAGGCCCTACTTCCGGCTTCGCCTGCGTATTCGCCAGATCACCGAGTTCAGCGCGCGCGCCGCGTTGAATAGCCGCTGCTTCACTGCCCGCCTGAAAACAGGTGAAGTCCGGACGATTGCGCCACGCGAACGGGCCGCACAGTTTGACGCCCGCCTTGAGCGCTGCGTCGTGCACGATGTTAATCGCGCGCTCGTAATCCGGATCGCCTTGCTTGAAGCCGGAGAAATTGCCGAGGTCGCCGCTCGCCGCGAAAATCGCAGTGACACCCGGCACCTTGGCGATCTCGTCGGCGTTCTTCAATCCTTCCAGCGTTTCGATCATCAGAATCAGCACCAGGTTATCGTTGATGGTGTTGCGATAACCACCGGGCACGCTGCCCCACATCGACGGTGCGAACGCCGGCCCGCCACCGAGACTGCGCCGGCCCAGCGGCGGAAAGTACGCTCAGTTAACGGCTTCGCGCGCTTCTTCCACGGTGTCCACCGTCGGCACCACCAACACCAATGCACCGCTGTCGAGTGCATGCTGAATCTCACGTTCATCCGTGTACGCCACGCGGATGCCGGGCACCGCCTTCGCACGCGGGCAGGTCGCCCACGCGCGCGCCACCTCGGCCCACGATGAGGGTTCGTGCTGCATTTCGGTCCAGATGAAATCGTAGCCCGCATCCGCCATCGCGCAATAAACACTCGGCGCCGCAACGCCGCGCACCGTGCCGCCGACCAGCTTGCCGCCCTGCATCAGTTTCAACTTCGCCGGATTCCAGATTTTTGCGCCGGGTGTGGTGGGGAATGCGTTGCCGTATTTCCACGTCTTGTTGTCGAACGGCCCCTGATTCACCGAGCCGGGCGGCGCCACCTGGCGCGCGTTGCTGTCTTTGCCGGCGGGTGCGGCGAGCGGAAATGGGTCTTTCGCCGGCTGCGCGATGGCATGACCCGCAGCGACGCACAGCGCCGCGCAGGCCCATAAAACTCGTAATGAATGACGCATTGCATTTCTCCCCTTGCTTGTAAAAAACGTTTTCACTATCCCCGAGCGCGAGCTTAGAACAAATTTGCGTTGATGCAAAGTTTAGCCATAAAAATTATGTGACCACTTGTTTTTAAACAATATTTTTAACTGGTGCTCAGTTGAGCACATTCACCACCAACGATGGCATTCAGCGCGATCAAAGCGCATCATGGGCGGCGCGTGCGTTACTCGACTTCTACGCACTTGAAACCACGCCGTCGTCCCCACAGATATTGAATGTCCGTTTCTGCCACACCGCACTGAGAAAGCAGTTCGTCATGAAATACAAGGACTACTACAAGACGCTGGGCGTCGAACGCAGCGCGAGCGCCGCCGACATCAAGAAGGCGTACCGCAAGCTCGCGCATAAATTCCATCCGGATATTTCAAAAGTAGCCGATGCTAAAGAGAAATTCCAGGAAATCGGCGAGGCATACGAAACACTGAAGGACGCGGAGAAGCGTGCGGCCTATGACGAACTCGGCAGCGCCTATCAGCCGGGGCAGGATTTTCGTCCGCCGCCCGATTGGGGCAAGGCGCACGGCGACGGCCACACCGCGTTCGATGAGATGGATCTGGCCGATCTGTTTGCCGGTCTCGCGGGCGGGCGGCATGGCCGCGCGCAGGGCGGCAGCTTCCCCATACCCGGTCAGGATTTTGAAGTGGCGGCCGAGATCACGCTCGAGCAAGCCGCGCGCGGCACCGAATTCGATGTCAATCTTGCGGTGCCGGAACCCGGCGCGGATGGCTACATGCGCCGCGTGCCGCGCTCGTTCAAGGCGCGCATCGCGAAGGGCGCATCCGAAGGCCAGCGGCTGCGCTTGCCCGGCAAAGGCGGCAAGGGGCTTAACGGCGGGCGTGATGGCGATCTGTACCTGATCATTCATCTGCTGCCGCACCCGTTGTTTCGCGCCACCGGCCACGATCTTTACGTCGATCTGCCGCTCGCGCCGTGGGAAGCCGCACTCGGCGCCACGGTGGAAGTGCCCACGCTGCACGGTGCGGTGCATCTCAAGGTACCTGCCGGAACGCGCAGCGGTCAAAAATTGCGGTTGGCCAAACGCGGCCTGCCCAATCCACGCGAGGGCGTCGGCGATCTCTACGCGGTGGCGCAAATCGTGCTGCCCGCCGAGTTGAGCGAGGACGAACGCAAGCTGTATCAACAACTGGCGGACGGATCAACCTTCAATCCGCGCAGTCATTTCAACGAGGCCGCGTAATGAGAATAGACATCACCGAAGCGCTCTGGCTCGACGAGCATCAGCAGTTCTCGCAGACGGAACTGGTGGCGCTGTCGGGGCTCACCGCCGCCGAGTTGCAGCATCTGGTTGACTGCGATGCGCTGCTACCGCTGCCTGCGGTTGAGCCGGCCCGCGACCTCGGTGCGGCGGAAGCACGCTTTAGCGCGCAATGCCTGGCACTGGTGCGCAGCGTGGCGCGGCTGCGTAACGACTTTGATCTGGATGCGAACGGGCTCGCCGTCACCTTGCGCCTGCTCGATCGCATACACGAACTCGAAGCAGAACTGCTCGAGCTACGCGCGCAATTGCCGCGCGCCATGCGCTAGCTTTCCAACCCATCAATTCACCGTCACTCTCGTCGCCGCGATCAGCTTCGCCGATTTGTCGTAATCGGCTTTAAGCAACGCGGCAAATTGCTCGGGTGTGAGGAACATCGGATTCATCGCGATGTTGTTATAGCGCCCGGAAACATCCGGATGGTCGAGTGCTTTTTTGATTTCGCCGTGCAGCTTGTCGACGATGGCGCGCGGCGTGCCCGCCGGCACGAACGCACCGACCCACGCCGTGTATTCATAGCCGGGCACGCCCGCTTCGGCAATGGTCGGCACCTCACGCAACTGCGGCAGGCGCGTGTCCGAAGTCACGCCCAGCGCGCGCACGCGGTTCGCGGGCAGCAGCGGCAGGGCAACAGCGGTGGTGCCGATCATCACCTGCGTTTCACCTGCGATCAACGAAATGCCGGCGGCATCGCCACCTTTGTACGGCACATGCACGTTGCGCATACCCGACAGAATGTCCAGATGCGCCATCGCCAGATGCAGAAAACTGCCGCTGCCGGATGAACCATAATGCAACTGATCCGGCTTTGATTTTGAAAACGTAACCAGTTCCTTCACCGATTTCACCGGCAGCGACGGATGCACCATCAGCACGCCGATTTGCGCGGCGAGCGGCGTGATACCGATAAAATCTCTCAGTGTGTCATACGGCAGTTTTTTGTAGAGGTGCGCGTTGATCACCAGGCTTTGCGAGGTGACCATCACGGTGTAACCGTCCGGCGCGCTGCGTGCCACGAGGGCTGCGCCGATGGTGCCGGAGGCGCCGGAACGGTTGTCAATCACCACCGGCTGCCCCCACGACTCCGCGATTTTCTGGAACACCACGCGCCCCGCGGCATCGTTGGAGCCACCGGGCCACGGGATGATGACGCGCACGAGTTTCGAGGGATAGACGGCTGCGCCAGACGCGGG
>JAYUAH010000427.1:0-21556 GCA_043741415.1 Betaproteobacteria bacterium | reverse complement strand
CCTCATACCGCCGTACGAGGCGACGCTTACCAAACATTTGCGTGATGCGGGCGCGATCATCATTGCCAAAACCAATATGACCGAGCTCGCCAACTGGGTCACCACCGCGCCCACGCTGATGCCGTCGAACTACAACGCGTTGAAGGGCTACGGCATGAATCCGTACGATCCGCGCCGCGATCCGCGTGACGCGAATTTCGACGGCCGTCCGGTGTTGCTGCCCGGCGGATCGAGTTCGGGCATCGGCACTGCGGCAAATCTATGGGCGGCCAATGTCGGCACCGAGACCTCGGGCTCGCTGCTGAGCCCGGCCAACCTCACCATGCTGGTGACCATCAAGCCTACCGTCGGACGCATCAGCCGCCACGGCATTATTCCGCTGACGGCGGACCAGGATACCGCGGGGCCGATGGCGCGGTCGGTCGCCGATGCCGCTATTTTGATGGGCGTGCTCGAAGGTGCAGCACCCGACCCGCACGATGCCGCGACGAAAGCTTGCACGCCGCCGCCGGGTCGCGACTACACGCGTTTTCTGCAACGCGATGCCTTGCGCGGCGCACGCATCGGGATTCCGCGCGCGTTTTATTACAACGCCATTACGCCGCCGGGCGAATCGTCGCCGCGCGGCGGGTTGCCGCTCGACCAGCACGCGCTGATGAACGGGGCCATCGCCATACTCAAGCATCTCGGTGCCGAGATCGTCGACCCGGCGAATATCCCGAGCGTGATCGAAGCGGACGAAAGCCGAAATTTTTTGCGCTGGGATACCTGCCGCGGCTATCAAAACGCCAAGGGCAAAGACGCGGGCTGTTCGGTGGTGGCGAAGTACGGTTTCAAGCGCGACTTCAATCTGTGGCTCGCCAGTCTCGGCGCCGCCGCGCCGCTGAAGAACCTGACCGAGCTGCGCCACTGGAACCTCGCGCATCAAAAAGCAGGCGCTATCAAATACGGACAATCGCTGCTCGACATCTCCGACGAAATGGATCTCGAGGCCGACCGCGCGCGCTATGAAGCCGACCGCGCGAACGACATTGCGATCTACGGTACTAACGGCATCGATGCGATCATGAAGGCCGAAAAACTAGACGCGCTGTTGTTTCCCGCCGGCAGCGGTGCGGCGATCTCAGCGAAACCAGGCTATCCGACGGTGTTGGTACCTTTTGGGATGGTGGCGAATCCGCCGACGCCGCCGTTTCCGGACGGGTTCGTGCCGCAGCCGCAGCCGTTCGGTGTGAGCTTTGCCGGCATGGCGTGCAGCGAGCCGCGCCTGCTTGCATTGGCGTACGCGTTTGAGCAAGCCACGCGGCGCCGTGTGCCGCCGCCGGCAACGCCCTAAACCCTAAAGCACCGGCATCAACGTGCCATGCCCGGCGCGTCGGCGGGCACGTCGTAGAAGGCGAGCGTCATCGCGACGCTGGTGTAAAAGCCCATCAGGCCGATCACGTCAGTGATGCCGACATGGCCCAGCGCTTCGAGCGCGCGCTCGAACAGCCCCTTCGACACCCAGCGCACATGAGCGAGACATATCGCCATTTCATAAACGATTTGTTCGCGTTTGTCGGTGAACGAGGTCGGCAGGCCGCAGAGTATGGCTTCCACTTTGTCGCTCGGCAACCCGGCTGCCTTGGCGGCTCGTTCGTGCGCGTTGGTGGCGTACGCCGTATGAAACTTGCTGTTGATGATGCACACCGCAATCTCACGCTCGCGCTCGGTGAGCGAGTAGCCTTTGCGAAAATGCGCACCCAACGGCCCCAGCACTTTCGCCAGTTTGGGGTTGTGCACATAAATCTTCGCCGGCCCCGGCAGCCGGCCGCGCGACTCCATCAGCGCGTTATAACCTTCCTGCTGCTCCGGCGTCATCTGATCATAGGGAATCTCGGCATAGCGTCCGAAGCTGGGGGTCTCGGCCATGAGCTGTCTCCTGTGTTGAACCGATCAATGCCGCAAGCATACCCGTACGTGCGCTGCCGCGCGACCGATGGCGTATGCAGACAGCCTATTGCGGCTTGATACCAACCGCGTTGATGAGCTTTCCCAGTCTCTCGGTTTCGCGGCGCACGTGTTCCGCAAATTGCTCCGGCGTGCTACCCATCGGGGTACCGCCACGGGACGTAATGCCTTTAATCACGGATGGCGATGCCAGCGCCTTGTTGATTTCAGTATTCAACCGCAGCACGATATCGCGGGCAACGCCGGCCGGCACCGCTATGCCTGACCAGCCGATGAGTTCGAAACCCGGGATACCAGCTTCGTCCAGCGTCGGCAGTTCGGGCAGCGCCGTTGAACGCTTGAGCGAGGTGACGCCAAGACCGCGCAGCCGCCCGGACTTCACCAGCGGCAGCAACGAGGCGAGGTTGTCGCACAAGATGTCGATCTGCCCGCCGATCAAGTCGGCGGCTGCCTGCTGCGTGCCTTTGTAGGGCACATGAACAATTGCGGTGCCTGTCATGCTTTTAAACAGTTCCATCGACAGATGCGGGGTCGCCCCAATTCCGGAACTGCCAAAGGACAACTTGCCGGGGTTGGTTTTGGCATGTTCGATCAATTCCTTCACCGAGCGCACCGGCATAGCCGGTGACACCGTGAGTACGTTGAGGCCGTAAAAGTACAGAACGACCGGTAGAAAATCCTTGGCAAAATCATATGGCAGCTTCGTGTACAGGCCCGGATTGGTGGCGATCAGGTTTGAAATATAGGCAAACGTATAACCATCGGGCGTAGCGCGCGCCAGCATTTCATAGCCGATAATGCCGCTGGCGCCGGGGCGGTTTTCAACCACCACTTGCTGGCCCATTTGCTTGGTGAGTTCGTTCGCCAGTTCACGCGCGTTGATATCCGGACTGCCGCCGGGTGCAGAGGGCACAATCAAGCGCAGCGGTCTGGACGGGTAGGGTTGCGCTGAACTGGTCGAAGGGGCTTGTGCGCAGATCGTGCCGGGGCTGAGCAGCGCCATTCCCAAAACAGCGAGCAACGAGCGTCGTGCCATCGGCTTCTCCGGATAACGCTGCTTGAATGCAAAATGACAATGTGCGCCGACGTGATTACCTCGTCAACAACGGTGCGGCACGGTACGCTGCCCATCGCAACACGCTATACGTTAGCGAGCAGCACGTGCCGCGTCGTTGGTCTCGACGTTTGAAGCAGCAGTGATGATTTAACGTGAATGTGTGATATAAAAAAACACAATAAAAACAAATACTTACATAATTACTTAAATATTGATGCACGCCGCGAAATGTCCCGCTTTTACCTCGCGCAACGGGTGTGGAACAGCGCCGCGATCCCTATGCACCTTGCGCACGTGGGTTGCGTTAGCATGTCCGATCATCGATCCGATCGAAGGAGCCACATGTCCATACGACTCGTCGTCACCATCAACGCCGCGCCAGGCAAGGGCACGGAACTGGCGCAAGCCTACAAGGCGCGCTGCGCGCAGATCCTGGAAGAACCGGGCTGCGAGCAATTTGAAGTGTTTCAAAGCGTGTTGAATCCGGACCGGCTGACGCTACTGGAGCGCTGGTTCGATCAGGCCGCGTTGGATGTGCACGCGAAGGTCAATGAAACCCGGCCGCCGCTGCCGCCAGGATTGCGTGTGGGTGCAGGCGAGCGCGAGGACTACCAGTATCAGCGGACGCGTTAGCGTGCCGGCATGAGATACGTGCCGCGACTGCTCGGATTGATATTGGCGGCAGCGGTGTCGTTCGCTGCTGCAGCAGACTATCCGGTAAAGCCCATACGCATGCTCACCGGCTTTATCGCGGGCGGCGGATCGGACATTGCCGCACGCAGCGTGTCGATGAAATTGTCCGAACGGTTCGGCCAAAGCGTGGTGGTCGACAATCGCCCGGGGGCCACCGGCGCTATCGCCGCGGACATGATTGCGAAAGCGCAGCCCGATGGTTACACGGTGATGATGCTGGCCGTCGCGCAACTGGTGGCCAATGCGTTCGACGAGAAAATAAGCTACGACATCGAACGCGATTTCGCGGGCGTGAGCTATGTGGCGCGCAATCCCTATTTGGTCACGGTGTCGCTGGGGTTGCCGGTGCGCATGGTGCGCGAATTCATTGATCTCGCCAAATCACAGCCGGGCAAGTTGAACTACGGCTCAAGCGGCATCGGCGGATCGAACCACGTGGTCACCGAAATTTTCGCGTCTGTAGCCGGCATCAAACTCACCCATGTGCCGTACAAGGGTCCGGCAGCGGCGCTGGCGGATGTCGCCGGTGGGCAGTTGCAACTGATGATTGCCAGCATCACCTCGGCGCTACCACTCTCACGCGCGAACAAAATACGTGTGCTGGGCATCACCTCGCTCACGCGCTCGCGCGTCGTGCCCGACGTGCCCACCGTCGCGGAAACCCTGCCCGGCCTGGAGTTGATCGGCTGGTATGGTGTGGTCGCCCCCAAGCGCACACCGGCGACTGTCATCAACCGTCTGAACAGCGCGATAGAAGAAACCTTGCGCTCGCCCGACCTCAAGGAACGACTGATGGCGGACGGCTCGGAGACCGTCGGCGGCTCACCCGCCACATTCGAGAAGCACATGCGCAATGAAGTGATGCGATTCAGGAAAGTGATACGTGAGGCGGGGATCAGGCGGGAGTGATGGTCTGGCTGTTGGCTCGAGGGAAGGGTTAGCCCGCACCTTATTATGCGGCCACTGCCCGACCGCGTGCTGCTCGTGGCTTTGTTTTTGGAGCAGACATCTCTTCTCGCACGACCAACCGCACGGCATCAATGACCGACTGCTGATGAATGAACGCGAGAAGGGCATCATTCATCAACGTCTGGTAGTTTCCAGTGCCAGCGCGTTCTACCCGACCGCGAAAGTAGTCGAGAACAGCATTGTCCACACGAATGGAGATTTTCGTCTTTCCGGGCTCAACGGCGATGACAGGACCGCGCTTTGCACGTGAGAAGTCGATATCTCGATACGGTTCAGCTGCGACCTTTTTCATATTGCTTCCTTTGAGGCTTGTTGGCTTTCCATGAAGAGATCAGGCGATAGATGTCTGGTTCACGATGGGTGTAAACGACCACGAGCAAAGCTCCTGTGGCACTCACGCCGAGCGATACGAAGCGCTGTTCACCAATGGAGTCTTGATCTTCGCGGGTCAAGGCATAGTCGTCAGCCAAAACCGTCGCTGCCTCGGCGAATGAAACCCCATGCTCTCGTAGGTTCGCCGCAGCCTTCCTCAGGTCCCAGTCGATTTCCACGATGCTCATCGTATGGACAAACGTCGTCTATGTCAAGAGTGCAGGCGCACTACTGCTGGACGTTTCAGCCAACGGGGTGCTTTGTGCGGGCTATTTTTATACAGCAAGAATGCTGCATAACATCCCGGCACGATGAATATCATTCCAACAAAGAATCATTTAAAACATACAAAAATCAAAAAAAGCTCAAATACGACGACCGCTAAACCGCCACAATCGCCTCGCCTTCAAGCGCAGTCGAGGGCGTGCCATCCACACCCACCGGCACATCACCGACCAGTGTGACGCGATAGAACTGGCGGTCGAAATCCGAATCGAAAATGTCCCGCGGTGCCAGGTGTGCGGTGGCGCGGTTATCCCAGAACGCGACGCTGCCCGGCGCCCAGCGAAAGCGCACGGTGAATTCGGGACGCACGATATGCTCCCACAAAAATTCCAGCATGACTTGGCTCTCGCGCGGCGCCAGGCCGACGATAGACTTCAGGAACGACGGACTCACGAACAGGGCGCGCTCACCGGTTTCCGGATGCACTCTGACGATGGGGTGCTCGCTCACCAGGGTGCGCGTGCGCATCAGTTCCCGATACTCCGGCGTTTCGTCCACGCCGGGCGGCGGCGCGAAGCGATGCAGGCCGTGCAGGCCATCGACAATCTTTTGCATCACCGGCGACAGCGCATGGTAGGCAGTGACCAGATTGGTGAACAGGGTATCGCCACCGTACGGCGGCACAACTTCACCGCGCAGGATCGACGCGGCAGGCGGGTTGATCGCGGCGGTGATGTCGGTGTGCCAACCCGTCCACGGACGGAACTGGGCTTGGCCCTGGAAGCGGTTGGCCTTGCGGTGCTTGGCCACGGAATAAATTTGCGGATACTCGCCGTCGCTGCCGTAGACAACATGTCCAGCCGTCGTTTCGCCGAACTGGCGCGCGGCCGCGATGTGCGTGCGGTGGTCGAGCGTTTGATCGCGAAAGAACACCACTTTCCAACGCAGCAGCGCCGCACGCACGGCACTCACATGCGCTGGCGGCAGCGGACGCGACAAATCGACGCCGCGTATCTCGGCGCCGATGTGTATGGCCATCGGCACGACCTCAACCGCACCGGCCTGCTGCGTTACAGCTTCCCGCACTGCTTGTATCGTCATGGCTAGCTCTCCTGTGGCGTGGACCTCGAGACGGATTCTCTACCCAATGCGAACGAGGACGCAACCTGGAATGTCATCGACGTGCGGGCAGCGCACTTTGCGGTGAGCAGGGCTCACAGCTTGATACACGCAGCAAAATGCCCCGGCTTGATTTCGCGCAGTGGTGGGCGCTCGCGTTTGCACGACTCATCCGCACGCGGGCAGCGGGTGTGAAACACGCAGCCTGACGGCGGCGCGAGTGGGCTGGGCACTTCGCCGCCCAGAACGTGATTCGCGCGATGTTCGCGTTGTGCTTCGATCAGTGGATCGGGCACCGGCACCGCTTCGAGCAGCGCTTGCGTGTAGGGATGCAGCGGCTCGGCGTACAACGCATCGCGATCGGCGATTTCCATCACGCGACCCAGATACATCACGATCACGCGATCGGAAATGTGCCGCACCACGGCCAGATCGTGCGCGATGAATAAATAGGTAAGGCAGAGTTTTTTTTGCAGGTCTTCGAGCAGGTTAATGATCTGCGCCTGTATCGACACGTCGAGCGCGGACACCGGCTCGTCGCATACGATGAACTGCGGCTCCATCGCCAGCGCGCGCGCGATGCCCACGCGCTGGCGCTGTCCGCCGGAAAGTTCGTGGGGGTAGCGGCTGGCCATGTAGTCGAAGAGGCCGACTTGTTGCAGCAGTTCGATGACTTTCGCACGCGCGGCGGCTTTGTCGGGCTGGAGTTTGTACACCAGCAGCGGCTCGGCGATGCTGTCACCCACCGTCATGCGCGGATTGAGCGAGCTAAACGGGTCCTGAAAAATCACCTGAATTTTGCGGCGATAATTTTTGAGCGCCGCGCCGCCCACGTGCGTGACATCAATGCCGTCGAAGGTGATGGCGCCCGCCGTGGATGGTTCAAGGCGCAACAAAGTGCGCCCCACGGTCGATTTGCCGCAGCCGGATTCGCCGACCAAGCCCACGGTTTCGCCCTTGAACACATCGAACGAGACGTCATCTACCGCGCGCACTTCGGCTTTTTTTGCGCCGAACGTTTTCAAGCCAGTGGACACATCGAAATACGTTTTAAGTGCACGCACGCTGAGCAGCGGCGTTTCGCGATTCACCGCTTTCACCACTGAATTGCTTGAACCGGCCGACTGCAAGCCGAGCGCCGCCAGGCCATCGCGGTTTAGTTCGGGCGAGCGCAGGCACGCGGTGTAACGATCGGCGACGATCTCCACCATATCAGGCAAGCGCTGCTCACACGCCGGCTGCCGCGCAGCACAGCGCGGTGCGAAACGGCAACCCGGCGGCGGCGCCAGTAAATCCGGCGGCGCGCCGTCGATGGTTTCCAGTTTCAGGCCGCGCGGCTGATCGAGCCGCGGCACGGAGCGCAACAGGCCCGCGGTATACGGATGCAGCGGCTGCGCGAATATCGCAGTAGCAGCGCCCTGCTCGGCCATGCGCGCGGCATACATCACATTCACGCGGTCGGCGTAGCGCGCGACGATGCCCAGATTATGCGTGATCACCACCATCGCGATATTCAGATCGCGCGCCAGATCCTTCATCAAGTGCAGAATCTGCGCCTGGATCGTCACATCCAGCGCGGTAGTCGGCTCATCGGCGATAATCAGTTTGGGGTTGCAGGCGAGCGCAATCGCAATCACCACGCGCTGGCGCATGCCGCCGGAAAACTGATGCGGATACTGATCGAGGCGGCTGTCGGCGTCGGGGATGCCCACGAGCTTGAGCAACTCCAGTGCGCGCGCCCGCGCGGCATCCGGCGTCATGCGCAAGTGCAGCAACAGCGGCTCGATGATTTGATAGCCGATGGTGAGCACCGGGTTCAGCGAGGTCATCGGATCCTGAAAAATCATTGCGATGTCGCGCCCGCGTATCGCGCGCATGCCGTCTTCGGGCAGCGCGAGCAGATCGCGGTCTTCAAACAGAATTCGCCCCTGTGTCACGCGTCCCGATTGCGCCAGCAGCCGCATCACCGCCAGCGAAGAGACCGATTTGCCGCAGCCCGATTCACCGACCAGCGCCACGATTTCGCCGGCGCGCACTTGGTAGGAAATGCCTTCCACCGCGCGCACTACGCCGCGTGGCGTCGCGAAATGCACGTGCAGGTTGTCGACGTCGAGCAGCCATTGCGAACGGGCGGCGCCCGCGGCGTGCGCCGGTCGCGTAGTTTGGAGTTGCTCCATCAGGTGGGAAATAGGCGTTTTGTTTTGGTTGGGCGCAGGCGGGGCTAGTCGCGAGTATTGTAAGGCCTGCTGCCGAGATCACGGCCGGGGTTTTTGGTGGTGGTGGATTTTGCGATCCCAAAGAAAAGTTATATAAATATTTGATTTTAAACAATTTTATGTGCAGCACTGACGATAACGAAGCGGCGCGCGGGCTGGCGAGCGTCGGCCGCATCGCGGTGTGTTCAATCACTACAGCGCCTATTGATTTTTGTCTATATAGAGACTATATTTGTTTTATAGTCTAAATAGGAACAATGTCATGATCACCCAAGCCAAGCAACCCCGCGTGTCGTATACGAGCGCGGGGAACGTTGCGGCGCCGGTCTTGCGCACGCTGTTTCGCATTGCCGACGCGTGGCAGCTCGGCAGCAAGGAGCTGATGAAATTACTCGGCAGCCCGCCACGATCGACGTTTTACAAATGGAAGCAGGGCGAACACGTCACGCTGCCGCACGACGTGCTGGAACGCATCTCGTATCTATTTGGCATTTACTCGGCATTGCAAGTGCTGCTACCCAAAGCCGAAGCCGCCGACGCGTGGATCAAAAAACCCAACAGCGCGCCGCTGTTCGGCGGCAAGAGCGCGCTGGATCGCATGTTGTCCGGGCAGGTCGCCGATCTTTACGTGGTGCGGCAGTATCTCGACGCGCAGCGCGGCGGCTAATCGTGTTGCCGCCCGTTTCACGTGTGGCATGGAAGCCGTGCTACCGGCTGGTGCCGAGCCGCTTTCCGCCAATAAGCCTTTTCGACCGCGTGGCCGATCCCGCCGACCTGGATGCGGTGTTTGCGGTGGAGAACCTGACCAACCCACGTATGCGCCAGGAAGCCGGCGATATTTCACTGGTGTCGCTGGAGGATCGCATCAGCGGCCCGGGCACCACGCCGATCATGGCGGCGTTCACTCATCTCGATCCCGAAGGCAGCCGCTTCAGCGACGGCAGCTATGGCGTCTATTACGCCGCGAGATCACTGGCAACGGCCATCGCCGAGACGCGCCATTCACGCGCGCGCTTTCTCGCGCGCACCAACGAAGCGCCGATCGAAGTCGACATGCGCACGTATCAGGCCGATGTGAAAGCCGAGCTGCACGATATTCGCGGCCGCGCCGACCTCGCCGACGTCTACCACGTCGATCATTACGCCGCCGGGCAAACTCTGGGCCGAGCGCTCAAGACGAATAATTCCAACGGCATCGCGTATGACAGCGTGCGGCACAAAGGCGGCGCCTGTGTCGGCGTGTTTCGCCCGCGCCTGCTTTCCAATTGCATTCAAGGGCCGCACTTTTGCTACGTGTGGGATGGTGCGCAAATCACCACGGTGTACGAGAAAAAAACTTACAACGGTCGCTGAGCTTAGAGCGCTTGTGCCAACACGCGTGCCACATGTACCGCCTCGCGTTGCGCGCCATCGTGGATTTGATGCCGGCAACTGGTGCCGTCGGCGATAATCAACGTGTCCTTGGCGGCTTCGCGCACTTTCGGCAGCAGTGTCACCTCGCCCATTTGCATCGAGACATCGTAATGCTCGGCGTCGTAGCCGAAGCTGCCGGCCATGCCGCAGCAACTCGATTCGATCAATTCCGTTTGTAATTCGGGGATCAGTTTCAGTACGCGCAACACCGCCGGCATCGCGGCGAAGGCTTTTTGGTGACAATGGCCGTGCAGCAGGGCCTTCTTTTGCGGCAGCGGCTTGAGATCGAGTTTGAAACGACCGGCGTCGAGTTCGCGCGCGATGAATTCTTCGAATAAAAACGCGTTCAACGCCAACGCCGCGCTGTCAGCGCCGGGCAGCATCGACAGGAATTCGTCGCGCAGGCCGAGCAGGCACGACGGTTCCAGGCCGACGATGGGCACGCCGCGTTCGATGAAAGGCAACAGCGTGGCTATGGTGCGCTGCGCTTCGGCTTTGGCTTTGTCGATCATGCCGGTGGCGAGGAAGGTGCGGCCGCAGCACAACGGGCGGGTGCTGTCTTTTGCTCTTGGCAAATGCACTAGGTAGCCGGCGGCTTGCAATACTTGCAGCGCGGCACGCGCGTTGTCGGGTTCGAAATAGTTGTTGAAGGTGTCGATTAGAAGGACGACTTCGGTATTTGCAAACCCCCCTCCCTCGTCCCCGGCCCTTCTCCCGGAGGGAGAAGGGTGCAAACCCCCTCTCCCCCCGGGAGAGGGTTGGGGTGAGGGAAGGTTTTTTGCTCGCCGCACAAAATCCCCGCGCCATTTCGGCAACGACCGTCGTCCAGCAAATCCCGCAAACCCCTTACCAATCGCCTGCGCAATATTTGCCAATGGTCCAAGTTTAGAAACCCACGGTGCATAGTGCGGTAAATTCGCAATCAGCTTGTCCTTCAACGTAAAGCCGTGCCGCTGCTTGTAATGATGAAGAAACTCGATCTTCATCTTGGCCATATCCACGCCGGTCGGACATTCGCGTTTGCAGCCTTTGCATGACACGCACAGGTCCATCGCGTTATGCATTTCGTCCGAGGTAAACGCGTCCGGACCCAACTGACCCGACAGCGCCAGCCGCAATGTATTCGCACGTCCGCGCGTGAGATGTTGCTCCTCACGCGTGACTCTAAATGACGGGCACATGGTACCGGCGTCGAACTTGCGGCAGTGGCCGTTGTTGTTGCACATCTCAACCGCTTTATCGAGGCCGCCCCACTCGTTCCAGTCGAGCGCGGTTTTGATGGGTATGGTTTTGTAACCGGGCTTGAAGCGAAACAGCGAACGATCATCCTGCTTCGACGGCCGCACGATTTTGCCGGGATTGAGCAGCCCCTTCGGGTCAAAAATATCCTTGATGTCGCCGAACGCCTGCGTGAGCTTCGGCCCGAAGAACGGCGCAATCCATTCGCTGCGCACCAGGCCGTCGCCGTGTTCGCCGGAATACGAGCCTTTGTACTGCTTCACCATCTCAGCGGCTTCTTCGGCGATCGCGCGCATCTTTTTCGCGCCGCCCTCATAATCGCGCATGTTGAGTATCGGCCGCACATGCAGCGTGCCCACCGAAGCGTGCGCGTACCAGGTGCCTGTGGTGCCATGTTTTTCAAAAATTTTTGTCAGCCGGCCAGTGTACTCGGCGAGGTTTTCCAGCGGCACGGTGCAGTCTTCGATGAACGACACCGGTTTGCCGTCACCCTTCATCGACATCATGATGTTGAGGCCCGCTTTGCGCACTTCCCACACGTCGCGCTGCAAATTGGCGTCGGTGATTTCAATCACGCTGCCGGGGTAGCCCAGATCGCCCATCAACTCGACCAGTTGTTTCAGGCGGCGGAGTTGTTCGTCCTGGTCGTCGCCCGCAAACTCCACCAGCAGAATCGCATCCGGATCGCCCTGGATAAATTTCTCGACGATGGGGCGAAACGTGGGGTTGCTGCGTGCAAGCCCGATCATGGTGCGATCCACCAGTTCTACCGCCGTGGGTTTTAGCTTGACGATGTGCTGCGGCGCTTCCATCGACTTGAAGAACGTCGGGAAGTGGCACACGCCCAGCGTTTTGTGTTTCGGCAACGCCGACAGGTTCAGATGAATGCGCTTCGAATAGGCGAGCGTGCCTTCCGAGCCCACCAGCACATGCGCCATGTTGAACGCCATGCCCGACACCATATCGAGGTTGTAACCGCCTACGCGCCTCAGCAGCTTGGGATAGCGCAGCTCGATTTCCTCGGCGTTGAGCACTGCGATATCGCGGATTTTTCTGACGAGATCGCGATAACCTTGCGGCCCATCAATTTGCGACAAGTCGGATGGCGCCGCGCCAAAGTGATATTCGTTGCCGTCGGCCAACACCGCGTCCACGCCGCGCACATTGTGCACCATGTTGCCGTAGAAAATCGAGCGCGAGCCGCAGGAGTTATTTCCCGTCATTCCACCTATGGTCGCCTGCGCGCTGGTCGAAACATCCACCGGATACCACAGACCATGCGGCTTGAGAAACGCGTTGAGTTGATCGAGCACCACGCCGGGCTGCACCACAGCAGTTCGCGCCTCGGCGTTAAAATCGACCACGTTACGCAGATATTTGCTGACGTCGATCACCAGCGCCTCGCCGACGGTTTGCCCGCACTGCGAGGTGCCGCCACCGCGCGGCAACACCGGCACACCGGCGTCGAGCGCGATTTGCATGGCGGTAACCGCATCTTCTTCCGTCTGCGGAATCACCACGCCGATGGGTTCGATCTGGTAAATCGACGCGTCCGTCGAATAGCGCCCGCGCGACGCGGCGTCGAACAACACGTCGCCGTGGATTTCTTTTTTGAGGCGGGTGGCGAGGGTGGAGTCGCCGGGCTTGATTGCTGACGAAGACATAGGTAGGGCAATAGCCTGATTCAAATTGATTCTCGCCTATAATACCCCACCCCTTCAGGAGCTCCATCATGACCTACCAAGCCGGCCGCCATTTCCTGCAAATTCCCGGCCCGTCCAATGTGCCAGACCGCATATTGCGCGCGATTGACCGACCGACCATCGACCATCGCGGACCGGAGTTTCAGCAGCTTGGGCTGGACGTGCTCGCCGGCATGCAGCGCATTTTCAAGACCAAGGGCGCGGTGGTGATTTACCCCGCGTCGGGCACCGGCGCGTGGGAAGCGGCGCTGGTCAACACGCTGTCGCCGGGCGACAAAGTGTTGATGTACGAAACCGGCCAGTTCGCGACGCTGTGGCAAAAGCTTGCGCTACGCATGGGCTTGCAGCCGGAATTTATCGGCGGCGATTGGCGGCGCGGCGTGGATGCCGCAGCGGTCGAAGCGAAGCTCAATGCGGACAAAGCGCACACCATCAAAGCCGTATGCGTGGTGCATAACGAGACCTCCACCGCCGTTACATCGAAGATCGCCGAAGTGCGCAAGGCTATCGACCGCGCCAAACACCCCGCGCTGTTGCTGGTGGATACGATTTCGGGTTTGGGTTCCATCGATTACCGTCACGACGAATGGGGCGTGGATGTCACCGTTGCCGGCTCGCAAAAGGGCTTGATGCTGCCGCCGGGATTGTCGTTCAATGCCGTCAGCGAAAAAGCGCTGGCCGCCTCAAAGAATGCGAAGCTGCCGCGCTCATACTGGAGCTGGGACGAAATGATCGGTCCCAACAAGATTGGCTATTTTCCGTACACGCCCGCGACCAATTTGCTTTACGGTCTGCGCGAAGCTGTCGCCATGCTCGAAGAAGAAGGCCTGGATAATGTGTTCAAGCGCCACGACCGCCACGCCGAAGCCACGCGCCGCGCGGTGCAGGCGTGGGGCCTGGAAATTCTGTGCCAGAACGAAACCGAACATTCCAGCGTGCTCACCGCCGTGCTGATGCCCGAAGGCCACAGCGAAGTCGCGTTTCGCAACGTCGTCCTGAAAAATTTCAATATGTCGCTCGGCAGCGGCCTCGGCAAAATCGCCGACAAAGTGTTTCGCATCGGCCATCTCGGCGACTTCAACGATCTCACGCTGATGGGCACGCTGGCGGGGGTGGAGATGGGGCTGGCGCTGGCGAAGGTGCCGCATCAGGCCGACGGCGTGGCGGCGGCTATGGAGAGCCTTAAGGAAAATTGTTTAAAATCAAATACTTAAGTTCTCACCGCAAAGACGCGAAGGCGCTAAGAAAATCCGCAAAGAAGTTCTCGAATTTCCTTTGCGCTCCTTTGCGGTTTTTCTTTGCGCCTTTGCGGTAATGAATTGGAATTTCAGCGAAGATTCGCCTCAGCCGTAGTCCCCAGCGGCACCGCATCCGGCACATGCTCTTTCTCGAAATTGAATTCGAGCTTGGTACCCACCGGGTCGTATAGGAACACCTGATAGCCGGCGTCTTTGATGTTTTGTTCTTCGAACTCGATGTTGAGATTCTTGAGCCGCTTGCGGAAATCGACGGCGCCTGTGGCTTTCCACGCGATGTGATCGAGGCTGCCGCTGTGGTGATCTTTGATCTGCGCGCCTTTTTTGAAGCGCGCGCCAACGTGCAGTATCGGATCGTCGCCGTAGTAAAGCCACATGCCGGGGGCCATGAAGTTGGGGCGCGCGCCGCTTTTTAAGTCCAGCACGTCACCGTAGAATTTTTCAATCGCGGGCAGGTCTTCTTCCGCGCAGCGAATGTTGAAATGCAGAAAACCCTGAAAGAATTTCATGAAAACTCCTGGATGGTCGTGTAAGTGTTGAGATTGTGCCCCGGCCGCGCAGCGCGGGCAAGTCGTGCGGGCTTTGCGCTATCATCGCATGCACGCAATTCCGGTGCTTCCCTTCCCTCATCCCCGGCCCTTCTCCCGAAGGGAGAAGGGTGAAAACCCCCTCTCCCGCCGGGAGAGGGCTGGGGTGAGGGAAGCTTTTGATAAGCCCGCAACACTTCACCTCTGCCTAATTATGAAACTCATCGACCGCATCGGCATCGACATCAGCCGCCGCCTGAAACTGGAAACCGCTATCGCCTGGGCGGCGAAAAACGGCTTGAAGCACATCGATATCCAGCTCGACACCGGCGACAACGCGCTCAACAAGTTCGACAGCAAACGCTGCACCGCCGTGCGCAAGCTGCTCGATAAACATGGGCTCGAATTGGGACTGCATTCCAGCTCAGCGATCAACGTGGCCGAGTATTCGCCCATCGTGTCGGATGCGGTGACCGAGTATTTAAAACGTTACGTTGATTTGGTGGTAAACCTCGGCGCAAGCTGGACGGAAATGCACGCCGGCTACCATTTCACCAAAGACAAAGCCATGCGCATGGCCGCCGGCAAGGCGCGCCTGCAAGAAATCGTCGCCTACGCCGAGAAGAAAAAAGCGCTGGTGCTGCTGGAGAATCTGAACAAGGAACCGGATGACGCCGAGGTGCATTACCTCGCGCACACCATTGAAGAGTGGCAATACTACTGGGATATCAAGTCGCCAAATTTCAAGTTGAGTTTTACCGCTAACCACGCACACCTGGTGCCCGCAGGCATCGAAGGTTTTGTCAAAGTGCTTAATTTCAAACGCGTGCACGAAGTGCGGCTGGCGGATTGTTTTCGCAATGGTTACGAGGTGCATTTGCCGCCGGGCAAGGGCAACATTAATTTCGGCAAAATGTTCAAGCTAATCGAAGGTGCGGGTTTCAAGGGCGGCTACACTAACGCCTTCGGCACGCTGGATGACATGCTGGCCGCGCGCACGTTTTTTGTGAAGAAGGCCAAGGCTGCTGGCGTCACGGTGTAGGCTGCGCTGGAAAATGCGTTACAGTCTGGCAGCGCGATTATCGCGCCTTACTCTTGGAGGAAAAATATAATGAAAACAAATACTTACATAATAACTGCGCTGGCGCTCGCCAGCGCCTGCAGCCTGACAAACGCGCAGCCCGCTGCGACAGGCTCAGGACAGGCATACCCGACAAAATCGGTGCGCATGATCGTCGGTTTCGCGCCGGGCGGTGGCACCGACATCGTCGCGCGTATTATTTGTAGCAAGCTGACCGAGCTTTACGGTCACGGCTTTATCGTCGATAACCGCGCGGGCGCCACCGGCACTATCGGCGCGGACATCACCGCCAAAGCCGCCCCCGACGGTTACACCATCATGATGGGTCATGTGAATTCACATGGCATAGCGCCCAATCTGTTCAAGAAGCTGCCGTATGATGCGCAGCGCGATTTCGCGATGGTGGCGTATGTGGGCTATGTGCCAAACGTGCTGGTGGTGCATCCGTCGATCCCCGCGAAAAATGTCGCCGAGCTGATTGCCATCGCCAAGGCCAAACCCGGTGCGTTGAATTACGCCTCGTCAGGCGTGGGCAGCACGCAGCATCTGGCGGGCGAATTGTTTCAGATCACCACGGGCACAAAAATCACGCATGTGCCGTACAAAGGCAGCGGCCCCGCGGTGGTGGATTTGATTGGCGGTCATGTCAGCATGAACTTCGACACCTTGCCGCCCGTGCTGCCCCATATCCGTGACGGCAAGATGCGCGCACTGGCGCTGACCACGCCGCAGCGCTCGCCGCAACTGCCGCAAGTGCCGACCATGCTCGAAGCGGGATTGAAAGGTTTTGAAATGACCAATTGGTATGGCGTGATGGCGCCGGCGAAAACGTCGCGCGACATCGTCACCAAGCTCAACACCGAGATCAACAAAATCATGGCGCTGCCCGACGCCAAGGCCAAACTCGAAGAAGCCGGCACGCAATTGAACCCGATAACCACCGAACAATTCGCGACGTTCCTCGGCAACGAAATCACCAAATACGCCAAGCTGGTGAAAGCCGCTAACGTGTCGATCGACTGATGACTGACCCTGTCATTCTCACGCGCGATGGTGCGATTGCCACCGTTGCACTGAATAACCCGGAGCGGCTCAACGCCCTCAACAAACCGATGTGGGCGCGCTTGGGTGACGTGATGCGCGGGTTGTCGGCGGACGACACCTTGCGCTGCGTGGTGTTGCGCGGCGCGGGCGACAAAGCGTTTGCCGCCGGTGCCGACATCGCCGAATTTGCCAGCGAGCGCGCGAATTCAAAGCAGGCCAAAAGTTACGGCAACCTGATTCACGACACCATGCAGTCGGTGGCGTTGTGCAAGCATCCAACGGTTGCCATGATCAAAGGCGCGTGCGTCGGGGGCGGATTGGAAATTGCCGCGTGCTGCGATATGCGCATCTGCGGCGAGTCCAGCCGCTTCGGCGTGCCGATCAACAAACTCGGCCTCACCATGGGCTATGGCGAGTTAGCAGGACTGCTCGCGCTGGTAGGGCGCGCGGTGGCGCTGGAAATTCTGCTCGAAGGGCGCGTATTCGATGCCAACGAAGCGCTGCAAAAACGGCTGGTGAATCGCGTGGTGGCGGATGATCAGGTTGAAAAAGAATCTTACGCCACTGCAAAACGAATCGCCGACGGCGCGCCGCTGGTCGCGCGCTGGCATAAGCAATTCATCGAACGCTTGACCGTGCGCGCCGACCTCACGCCGCAAGAATGGGACGAAGGTTTTGCGTGCTTTGACAGCGCCGATTATCGCGAAGGCGCAGCGGCGTTCCTCGCCAAGCGGCCACCGCGTTTTAACGCCGAATGATCGCTGCGCAACAATTTTATAAGTATCTGATTTTATTGAACTTTTTTCTTTGTGCGCAAACGCAGGCGCAGGCGCTAGCTCAGTTGCCAGCCCAGTTACCCGACTACGCACGCGAAAAACGCTGGGCCGATGAAATCACGCCGGGCCTCGTCGTCGGCGACGCGGTTTATCTCGAACAAAAATCCAGCCACAAATTTCTGGCGCTTTACACCACCAACGCAAAGGCCCGCGCCGGCGTGATCGTGGTGCACGGCATGGGCGTGCACCCGGACTGGAATCTCATCGGCACACTGCGCAGCCAGTTGGCCGAGCAAGGCTACGCCACCTTGAGTGTGCAAATGCCGGTGCTCGCCGCCGACGCCAAGGGCGAAGCGTATCCCGCCTTGTTTCCCGATTCCGCCGAGCGCCTGCACGCGGCAGTAAATTTCCTGCGCGACAAAGGCCACGCCAAAATCGCGGTGGCCGCGCACAGCATGGGCGCGCGCATGGTAAATCATTTTCTCGCCAGTGACAAAACGGCGGGCGGCGCGAGCACGGTCGACGCATGGGTTTTCGTGGGCATCAGCAGCGGCGTTTATGTGCAAGCCGACATGTTTAAAGCGTCGGTGCTCGACATTTATGGCGAAAAAGATTTCCCCGTGGTGTGGCAAAACGCAGCCCGGCGCGCGGACGCGATCAAGCGTGTGCGCGGCTCCGGGCAGGTGTCGGTGGCCGGCGCGGATCACTATTTCAACGGCGCGGAAGCCGAATTGGTGCGCCACGTGAAGCGCTTTCTCGATAACGCGACACGGTAAATCTAGCAACCCAGGTGTCGATTTTATCGACGCATGGCGCGCTGACACACAAGATAGCCAAAGGTTCCCGCGAAGTTTATGCGGATTGCTGAACCGAGACGATAGAAATTTTCTTGAACCACCGCGCCGGCACAGGGACAAATCCATACTCGTTACTGCTTTGTGTGCGGCGTGCAAATGCCGTGTTCAGAGTTGCGGCGAGTAGTCTGGCGTTCGCCCTCCATCCCGGTTGGCGTAGGCTTTTTAATCAACTCGTTCGAATAGAAGCAGGAGGACTAGACTGATGAATAGGCAATCCAATGTTGGTGTTGTAGTGGCTGCGCTTGTGGCGCTGGGTATTTCCGCGGGCGCTGCATTGGCGCAAACCAAAGACGCACCGCGGTGCGTCGGCGCCGATGGTAAAGAGTTGATGACCGCGGATGGCAAGGCCATTACCACTCAGTCCGAGTGCGAGCGGGCCGGCGGCAACCTGCAGGCGCCGAGAAAGTAGGCACCGGTAGTTGTTTTTTGCTAGTGGAAAAAACGAGGTCCGCAAGCGCGGACCAGTTTTGCTTGTGCCTGTTGTTAGTGCGTGACACGTATAGCCGGTGACTGCGATAACGCTTCGATAACGTTGTCGCGGTTCACCGGCTATATGCCATCGGCGTGTGCGCGCCCGCGCCCGCCGGCGCGTAGCGCTACCGCGTTAACGCCACCGTCTCAAACTCCCCCGGCGACGTAATCTCCAGCAGTTCCAGATCGTCCGAGCAATCCAGCTCGTTGTGCGCTATGCCCGGCGGCTGCAGGCAGCAATCGCCCGGCCCGAAGATGTGCTCGCCGTGACCCTCATAGGTGAATTTGATCCAGCCTTTGAGAATGTAAATCATCTGGAAATTCAGGCCATGGCAGTGCAGGCCGGTGGTGTGCAGCGCGCTGTGATCCTCGCCCTTTTTGACGCGGATCACGTGCGCCTTGAACTGCCCGTGGGTGGCGTCTTTGATGCCGAGATCGCGGTATTCGAGGAACCCCCGCAGCCCGGCTTCAAATTTAGCTTCCTTGGCCATGCTGACCGAAAATTTCATGGTTGCATTCATGTGCCTCGCTCCTCGATACTGACTATGGCTTATTATAAACGTCAAGAGAGGGGAGTGAGCCGTGAAGGGGATAAAGCGCTCGTGCAACCGTATTGCGCAGCTTACCGCTGCTGCGGCACTGTCCGCGCTGGCCGTCGCCGGGCAGGCAAATGCCGCGTGGCCCGAAAAAACCGTGCGCGTGATCATTCCGTGGCCGCCCGGCGGTAGCACCGATATCATCGGGCGCCTGCTCGCGGCCGAACTCACGCAGCGCCTGAAGCAACAATTCATCATCGACAACCGCGCCGGCGCCGGCAGCATTATTGGCTTGCAGTACGCTTCGCAGTTGCCGCCTGATGGGTATTCGCTGATGCTGACGTCAACCGCGTATGGATTTTTGATCGACAAGCCCAAGGTGCCGGTGGACCTGGTGAATTCGTTTGCGCCGGTGGCGTTGATGGGCATGGGCGATAGCGCGCTGGCGATACACCCGTCGTTGCAGGTGAATTCGGTGCAGGCGTTGATCGATTTGGCGAAAAAACGGCCGGGTGAGTTGCTGTATGCGTCGTCGGGCATCGGCGGCTTTCCACACTTATCGACGGAACTGCTCAAGATGATGACCAAGATTAATCTGCTGCACGTGCCGTTCAAAGGCGGCGGCCCGGCGGCCGCCGACGTGATGGCGGGTCACACGCAAATCAGTTTCGGCTCGCTGCCGACGGTGGCAGCCTTTATCAGTGCGGGCCGACTGAAATTGCTGGCGACCGGCGGCGCGAAACGCAACCCGAATTATCCCAAGACGCCGACCGTCGCCGAAACCGTGCCCGGTTATGAATCGAGTATTTGGTGGGGCCTGTTCGCGCCCAAGACCACGCCTGCCGACATCATCGCGCGTGTGCATGGCGAAATAAATACCGCGCTGACGTCACCGGAACTGTTGAAGCGCCTCGAGGAACAAGGCGCCGCGCCGATGAAAATTTCTTCTGTGGATTTCGGCAAACTGATGCAGTCGGAAACCAACAAATGGCTGGGAGTGATCCGTGTGGCGGGTATCAAAGGCGAATGACTGTGCATTAACAAGAAATATCATAAGTATTTGATTTTACACAATATTTATTAATTGCCCTGCGAGAGCCGCATGTCTGACAAAATCAAACCACCACGTGATTTCCAGCAGCATTTGGCTGCGCTCGAGCAAGCGGGTTTGCTCGTGCGCATCGACAAAGCCATCAACAAAGACACCGAATTGCAACCGCTGGTGCGCTGGCAGTTTGTCGGCGGCGTGCCGGAAACGGAACGCCGCGCGTTTTTGTTTACCAACGTCGTTGATTCAAAAGGCAAGCGGTATGACATGCCGGTAGCCATCGGCGTGTATGCCTCGTCGCCGCAGATTTATGCACACGGCATGGGCCAGAAAGTGGAAGACATCGGCAAAGCGTGGGTCAACGCAATTAAAAATCCGCTTGCGCCGGTTGCAGTCGAAAAACCTTCGTGTCAGGAAGTGATCATCACCGGCGACGCACTGCGCACGCCGGGCGGCGGGCTGGCGGCGCTGCCGGTACCGGTATCGACACCGGGTTTTGATTCCGCGCCCTATTTCACCGCCACGCTGTGCGTGACGCGTGATCCGGAGAGTGGCATACAAAACATGGGTACTTACCGCGCCGCGCTCAAAGCCACCGACCGTCTGGTGGTACGCATGGTCGCTCGTGTGGGCGGCGCGGGCGGCTGGCTGCATTGGTTGAAGTATCGCGAGTGCAAACAGATGATGCCGATTGCTATCGTGCTCGGCACTTCACCCGTGGTGTTTTTTACCGGGCCGCAAAAACTGCCCGTTGATATGGATGAAATGTCGGTGGCAGGCGGCCTCGCCGGCGAAGCAATACGCATCACCAAATGCGTAACGAATGATCTCAATGTGCCGGCCGATGCGGAGATTGTGGTTGAAGGCCTGATCGATCCATCCACGCTGGAACCCGAGGCGCCGTTCGGCGAGAGCAACGGCTACGTCGCGCTCGAAGCGTACAACATGCCGATGCAGGTGACGGCAATCACACATCGCAAAAATGCGGTGTTCTCGGCAATCAT
>JAYUAH010000426.1:0-1698 GCA_043741415.1 Betaproteobacteria bacterium | reverse complement strand
TGGCATCGCTTGGTCAGCGTGCTGCTGCATGCGGGCAATGCAGGGTTGCTGTATGCGCTGACGCTGCGGGTGTATCAGAGTGTGGCGGCGGGTGAGGTGGCGGGCGGCATGCCCGGTATTCCGGGAGGCGGCGCTGCGGCCGCGCTGCAAGGCAGCGGGCACAGCGCAGGCGCAGCACTGACGCCCGCCGGTCTGCGCTGGAGCGCTGTTGCCGGCGCGCTGATATTTTTGCTTCATCCCGCAGCCGTCTATGGGGTTGCCTATCTCGCCCAGCGCTCGATCCTGATGGCCACAATGGCGAGCCTCGCCTGCCTCTTGTTTATGCACGAAGGCTTGATGCGCCGCCGCGCCCGCTGGCACTGCGCCGCTGCTGTGGCGTACTTCGTTGCGGTGTTTTCCAAGGAGCACGCCGTCGCGCTGCCGCTGGTGGCAGCGGCAATGGCGTATCTGGTGCGTGGCGCATCGCGGCATGGCGCGCGTGCGCTGGTGCGTGAACCGGTGCGTGAATCGGTGCGCGAACTAACCCCGTTATTCGCGCTGTTTGCCATCACCGCCGTACTGATCACGTTCAAGGTTAAAGGTCTGCTCGGCGCGCCTTACGAGCCGCTGGCGCAGGAAATTCTGGCGCAGATACCGGAGGCGCGCGGCGGCACACGCGAGCCGGCTCTGGTGCTGAGCATTCTCAATCAGGCGTGGCTCTATTTGCGCTATCTCGGCGTCTGGCTCCTGCCCTGGCCGGGCTGGATGTCGATTGACCTGCGCCCAACGTTGCCCGCGCACTGGCTCGCCTGGCCGCAGAGCGCTGGTGCGTTGCTCTACCTCGCTTACGGCGGCGTGGCGCTCTGGCTGCTGCTGTGGCGGCGCAGCGTAGCCGGGCTGGCGCTGTTGTTCCCCTGGCTTCTTGGCCTGACTGAAATGAGCGCAGTGCGGGTGCAGGAGCCGTTCGTGCTCTATCGCTCCTATCTGTGGATGAGCGGACTGGTGCTGGCGCTGCCGCTTGTCGCGGCGCGACTGCCGGTGAAGGCGGCGTGCGCCGGGTTCGCCTTGATCGTTCCCTTGTTGTGCGCCGCCAGCCTCGACCGCCTTGGCAGCTTTGCCAGCGCGTATGCGGTATGGGACGACGCGGTGCGCAAGGTGGATGCCAGCGCGCCGCTCGCCGAACGTGCGTTTCACAATCGCGGCTTCGCGCTTCTCGGAATGCGCAAATACCCAGAGGCGCAGGCCGATTTCAACCGCGCCATCGAGATCAATCCGCTGGACGCCGATGCCTGGCTCGGGCGCGGCGTGCTGCAGGCGCGCACCGGCAATCAAACGGAGGGAATCGCCGGCATCACGCGCGCCATCGAGCTCGATCCGAATTACGCCGAAGCCTATGCCAAGCGCTGTTTCGTCAAGATGCTGCAAGACCGGCCGCAGGACGCGGTGATTGATTGCGAGAAGGCGGTGTCACTTGACAAGCGCCATCGCGATGCTCGCACCAACCTCGGTGTGGTCTACGCCGCGCTGGGCCGTGGCGCTGATGCCGAGGCGAGCTACCGGCGCGCGCTCGAAATGGATGCCGGCAATGCCGACGCGCACTACAACTACGGTGTCCTGCTGCTGGTGCAGCAGCGCCGGGCGCTTGCGCTCCCGCATCTGAAGATCGCGTGCGATGCGCGGGTGCGTGCGGCGTGCGATATGTTGCCGGTGAGAAGGTAG
>JAYUAH010000425.1:0-4263 GCA_043741415.1 Betaproteobacteria bacterium | reverse complement strand
GCAGTTGTTGTCGCGGCACAAAGACAAAAAAGCTGCGTTCGAGTTGCTGCGCAAACTGGGGCGTCCTTACAACGATATTGCCGAAGTGCGGCTGGCGCTGGCGCAGGCTGCGTGGAATGCCGACGATGCGGCGGCGTCGCTGGCGGAATCGAAGGCCGCGCTCGCGATCAAGCCCGATCTTGAATTGGCCGCACTGTTTCACGCGCAAGCGCTGCAAAAGCGCTCCAGCGCCGAAGCGCTCAAGTTTCTCGACGATTTCGTGCAACGCAATCCGCAGGCGAAGGAAGCGCGGCTGACCTATGCACGCTTGCTGGCTGCTGAAAAACGCCAGCCCGAAGCGCGCGCGCAGTTTGAGATTCTGGTACAGCAGTCGCCTAAAGACGCAGACATCGCGCTGGCCGTGGGCCTGATGGCGTTGCAGGCAAGCGACTATGACGCCGCAGAAAAACACTTCAAAGGGGCGCTGGCGGCCGGCCACAAGGAGCCCGACGCGATCTGGATGTTTCTCGGTCAAATCTATGAAGAGCGCAAGAACTACGACGAGGCGCTCAAGTGGTATGCAGGTGTTGCCAGCGGCGAACGTTATATGACGGCGCAGGGGCGCTACGCCGGCGTGCTCTTCAAGCAAGGTAAACTGGACGAAGCACGCGCGCATCTGCAAGCGATCAAGCCGCGCGACGATGCGCAGCGCATACAGTTGGTGCAGGCTGAAGCTAATCTGTTGCGCGAGGCGCAGGCGTACTCGGATGCCTATGATCTGCTTGGCAAGTCGCTGCAAGGTACGCCGGATTCGGTGGACTTGCTTTATGACCAGGCGATGATCGCCGACAAGCTCGATCGTGTCGACGTGATGGAGCGTAATCTGCGCAAAGTGATCGACATCCAGCCCGACCACGCGCATGCCTACAACGCGCTGGGTTACACCTTTGCCGAACGCAATTTGCGCTTGCCCGAAGCACGCAAGCTGATCGAAAAAGCACTCGAACTGTCGCCGCAGGACGGCTACATCATCGATAGCCTCGGTTGGGTGCTGTTTCGCATGGGACAAAGCCGTGAGGCGATTGTGCAATTGCGACGCGCGTTTGAACTGCGCCCCGAGGCCGAAGTCGGCGCCCATCTGGGCGAAGTGCTGTGGATCGATGGCAAGCGCGACGAAGCGCAAAAAATCTGGTTTGATTTCCTCAAGGAAACACCGCTCAACGACACGCTGCAGGGCACCGTGAAACGCCTTGCGCCGAATTTGCTCCCTGCCGCGAAATGATTTTTTTCAGGGCATTTTTTTTGCCCGCCTTGCTGGTCACCCTGCTCAGCGGCTGCGCCAGCCTGTTTCAGACACCAACCAAGCCGACCGTCGAGCGCGCCGCGCCTTTTGATGTGCTGGGGCGCGTGTCGGTGAGTTACGACGGCCGTGCGTTCAGCGCGAACGTGCGCTGGGTGCATTTGGCTGACGTCGACGAAATGTGGCTGATGACGCCGACTGGACAGGCGCTCGCCAAATTGCGCGAAGACGCCGCCGGCGCGGTACTCACCGGCGCGGATAAATCGCAGTACCGTGCCGCGCACGTCGAAGCGTTGACCCAGCGCGCGCTGGGCTGGGAGTTGCCGATGTCGCGCTTGCAGCACTGGCTGCGCGGTGTGCCCGCGCCGGTAGTGCCGGCGGAAATTGTTGAACGCGACGCCGCCGGCAAAATTCGCCAACTCAAACAGGACGGCTGGCGCATCACTTATGATTACTATCCGCCCGCGGAAAACGAAGGCCTGCCGCGGCGCATGGAGCTTACGGGCGCGACGCAGACGATGCGGCTGGTGATCGACACCTGGCGGCGCGAAGCACCGGATACGCCAGCATTGCAATGAGCTAATCATGAACGATTTTTCGGCACCCTATGCCGCGCCGGCCAAACTCAATCTGATGCTGCGCGTGGTGGGACGCCGGCCCGACGGCTACCACTTGCTGCAAACCGTGTTCCGTTTTATCGATTACGGCGACAGCTTGCGCTTTCGCGTGCGTGATGACGGCGTGATTAGGCGCTTGAATGACATCGCGGGCGTGCCTGCCGACAGCGATCTTTGTGTGCGTGCGGCGCGCTTGTTGCAAGCGGCGACGGGCACAACGCTAGGCGTGGACATCCAGCTCGAAAAAAGATTGCCCATGGGCGGGGGCCTGGGTGGTGGCAGCTCCGACGCGGCGACCACTTTGCTGGCACTGAACCGGCTCTGGAACACCGCGTTGACCCGATCGCAACTACTTGATTTAGCATTAAAAATTGGTGCCGACGTGCCGGTGTTCGTGTTCGGCGAAAACGCGCTGGCGGAGGGCATTGGGGAACAACTTCAAGTGCTGGAATTGCCGCCGGCATGGTATGTGGTGTTATGTCCGCCGGTGGCGGTGTCCACAGCAGCCGTTTTCAGTCACCCGGATTTGAAGAGAGACTCGAAAAAGGTTACAATTCAAGGCTTTTCTGAGGCTATGGCAGGGGGATTTCCTGCACATTTAGCGGTTAACGATCTGCAAGCCTTGGTGGTGCGGCAATATCCGGAAGTGGCGCGTCATCTCGCGTGGCTTTCTCAAAAGGGCCCGGCGTTGATGACAGGTTCGGGCGCGTGCGTGTTTACGCCATTTGGCAGTGCGGCCGAAGCGCGGCGAGTGATCGCGCAATTGCCGGCGGACATGCAGGGATTTGTGGCGCAAGGCTTGCCACGCCACCCTTTATATGGGCTCGGGCTGGACGCGGGTTAGTATATTATGAGTATTTTATAAATATTTGTTTTTATTGAGTTTTTTGGGGAGTCGCCAAGTGGTAAGGCACCGGATTTTGATTCCGGCATTCGTAGGTTCGATCCCTACCTCCCCAGCCAGAATTTTCGACCGTCGTGACTCCGCATCAGTGTCGGTCGGCGCTGCAACCATCGGGAATACGCCATGCTTGATCGTTTGATGCTGTTCGCCGGGAACTCGATTCCCAAGCTCGCGTCGGACGTGGCGGATCATCTGCACGTCACGCTGGGGCGCGCCAAAGTCGGGCGCTTTTCCGACGGCGAAGTGATGGTTGAAATTCTCGAAAACGTGCGCGGACGCGATGTTTTTATTTTGCAATCGATTTGTCAGCCCACCAACGACACGCTGATGGAATTGATGGTGATGGTCGATGCCATCAAGCGCGCGTCGGCCGGACGCATTACCGCGGCGATTCCCTACATGGGCTACGCGCGGCAGGATCGCCGGCCCAGCTCGGCGCGGGTGCCGATTACCGCCAAAGTGGTGGCGAACATGCTCACCACCGCCGGCGTAAACCGCGTGCTGACCATGGATTTGCACTCGGAGCAGATTCAGGGCTTTTTTGATATCCCGGTGGACAACGTGTACTCCGGCCCGGTGCTGCTGAGCGATGTATGGAAAAAGAGTTACGACGGGCTGGTGGTGGTGTCACCCGACGTCGGCGGCGTGGTGCGCGCGCGGGCCTTGGCCAAGCGTCTGGAAGCGGACTTGGCGATTATCGACAAGCGCCGTCCGCGTCCGAATGTAGCGACGGTGATGAACATCATCGGCGAAATCGAAGGCCGCACCTGCGTGCTGATCGACGACATGGTGGATACCGCCAATACGCTGTGCGAAGCGGCTGCTGCGCTGAAAAAGCGCGGCGCGGCGCGCGTGCTGGCGTATTGCACGCATCCCGTGCTGTCGGGCAAGGCGATTGAACGCATTACGAATTCAGAACTCGATGAACTGGTCGTCACCGACACCATTCCTTTGCGCGACGACGCCAAGGCGTGCAGCCGCATCCGCGTGTTGTCGATCGCCGGCTTGTTTGCCGAGACCGTGCGCCGCATCAGCGCGGAGGATTCAGTCAGTTCGCTGTTTGTGGAATAAATTTTTGAATATTTTTTGCCGAGCCCGCAAGGTTTGGTTTTTTAACCGGAACGATCTGGTCGCGGACGTTCCGAATTTCAGGAGAATGTAATGAAGATTGCTGTAACTGCTTACCCGCGTACGAAACAGGGCACGAGTGCGAGCCGCCGCCTGCGTACCAGCGGGCGCGTCCCCGGGATTATTTACGGGGCCGACAAACCGGCGCAAAACGTCGAACTCGATCAGGCCGCGCTATTGCGGCATATCAAACTCGAAGCGTTTCATGCGTCGATTCTGGATCTCACCGTCGATGGGGTCACCGTACCGGCGCTGCTGCGCGATTTCCAGATGCATCCGTTCCGGCCGATGGCGCTGCACGTCGATTTTCAGCGCGTCGATGCGAACAAGAAAGT
>JAYUAH010000424.1:0-4263 GCA_043741415.1 Betaproteobacteria bacterium | reverse complement strand
GCCGAACGCGCAGTCGCTGCGATAGGCATTCAGATAGTCCGGCGTCGCATCAACGCCGCCTGCGGCGTGCACGCGACTCGCTATTGCCATCGTCAGCGCAACGCCCAAGACCGCCAATAGCCCTCGTGCATACCCCATGACGCTTTATAGCACAACGTCCATCAGGCTCGCGTTTCACACGGTGGGATGCGAGCGCAAACGGCCAACAACTGGTCTATTGCACTGCAAAACGCGATGGCTGCTTTTTCCGAAGCGGTCGTTGAACTCATCGCTCCCGTGCCGCCTCATGAAACGCTTTGTTCACGGGCGATAACAGATAGTCCAGCACGGTGCGCGTGCCCAAGTGAACTTCTCCCGCCACTTGCATGCCCGGTGTCAGCGAATACTTGATACCGTGCGCAACGAGTTCCTGTCCATTCATATCAACAATGGTCTTATAGGTGAGCGGCATCCCCGTCTTGTTGCGCCCGATCTCCACCTGCGCTGGCGCCGTATTTTGGTTTTCGCTGGCGTCCGCGCTAACTTGCCGCACTTTTCCTTCTATCATGCCGTATTTCTGGAATTGGTACGTCATGAGCTTGAGTTTTACCGGTTGTCCTGCTCGTACAAATCCCACGTCGTCATTGGATACCCAGATCTCCGCTACCAAGGGTTCATTGGCCGGCACCAGGGTCATCAAGATGGTGCCGGGCGCCGCCACCGTGCCCACCGTGTGCGTGGCCAGGTCTTTGATGATGCCGGTCTGCGGCGCCTTGAGTTCCAGCAGACCGGTGCGGTGTTCGTGCTTGCCCATTTCCTCCTGCAGCTTGTGGGTCTGTAACGCGATTTCGACCCGGTTGTTCTGTAATTGTTGGCGGTAGTTGGAGGTGATCTGCGCCAGGCGCTTGTCGGCCTGCTGGATGGTGGCCTGCAGGCTGGCAATAGTCGCGGTTTGCGCTTTCAAGTCCTGCTCGTTCTCGATGTGCTGACGCACCCGTTCCTGCGCCATTAGCTTGCCGGCAAAGCCCTCCTGTGTTGGTGCTATTGGCTACTGCGGCGAATTCGCGCAGAAACGCTACAAATGGAAAGGTCAGATCGGTAAGTTTGCGGCGTGTGGTGTCGCAGCGGCCAACTTTGAAACCCAGCGCCGTGGCGGCTTCGGTAAATGTGCTCTCCGAATGGGGCGGCGGGTATTGCTGGCTGACCAGCGCAGGATCGAAGGGTATCTTGTTAAGCTGGCACAGGCTGCCGAGGACCCACACCATGTCTTGTGATGCCCACAATCGGTCCATGTGTGCTCCTTGCGCTGGCACCCTTTGAAGATGACAACGCGAGTATTTGTTTTGTTGGTGCGGGCAATATACCAAAAATCAAGGTTATCGATGGAAAGCGGCAGCGACGGCGTAATGTTGAGAGCAGCAGCGGGTGGCCGTGCTCTGGAGGCTGCAATGGTCAGCTTATCGCCGCATAGGCGACGCTTGCGCTGCAACAGGGACTGGCGGCTGTGAGTCGATTCAAGACTCAGGCAGTGAATTCGAATCGCTGCAGTGATACGTTACTGATTCACCGTAATATTCGCCTCGCGCGCGACTTTTGTATATTCGCCGATTTCACGTTTGATCAATTGCGCGAATTGCAGCGGCGTGTTGAGCACGATCTCCGAGCCGGTCGATTCAAAGCGTTCGCGCAATTCCGGCGAGGTCTTGAAGGCCTTCACGGCTTCGTCGTAAATGCGCTGCACTATCACCTTGGGCGTGCTTGCCGGCGCGAGCAGCGAATACCAGCCGCCGATGTCCGACACCGTGACGCCCGCTTCGGCCATGGTTGGCACGTCGGGCAGCACCTTTGAGCGAGCGCCGTTGGCGATGGCCAGCGCGCGCACCCGATTGCTGCGAACAAACTGCAACTGGTTTTGTACGGAGTCGAGCGACACGTTGACCTCGCCCGCCACCAGCGCCGCAGCAGCCGGCGCGCCGCCTTTGTACGGCACATGCGTCAGGCGCATACCGGTGCGCAGCGCGATGAGTTCCATGCCGAAATGCGGAATGCTGGCCGGACCGAATGACGAATACGACATGCCCGGCCGCGACTTGGCGAGCGCAATCAGTTCCGGCACACTTTTCGCGGGCAGCGCCGCATGCACCACCAGCAGGAACGGCGACGCGACCACAATGGTGATCGGCTCAAAATCGCGTATCGCGTTGAACGGTAGCTTCGCAAAGACCGCGCTGTTCGCGATGAGCTGGCCGTTGGTGCCGGCCAACAAGGTGTAGCCGTCGGGACTGGCGCGCGCGACGAGTTCGATACCAATGATGCCATTCGCACCCGGCCGGTTATCGACGATGAAGGTTTGCCCGAACGCTTCGGTAAATTTCTGCGCCATGCTGCGCGCCATCACGTCCGATGGCCCGCCGGCCTGCGTGGGGTTGACGATGCGCACCGGCTTATCGGGCCATTTCTGTGCGTGGGCCTGCCATGCGCCGCCGCCACAAAGCAGCACGACAATTATCCTGGCCGAACTTGCACGAGGCATTGGCAATTTTGGCGTATCCGGCAACCTCAACATTGATCGCAAGGCAGCGTTGGTCGCCCGTTGCGCACACCCGTACGCTGCTGGCGCATGGCCAACACGTAGAGCGCGAAATAGCCGCCCAGCAGCAAGCCCACCAACAGCCATCCCCCATTCGCGATCAGCCAGATTAGCATTTTATAATCCGTAACTATTTGATTTTATTCAGTTATTATTTTACTGCTTCCTGTGCAAGACCTGCCAACGCTTTGCTCAAATTCGCCGCCACCGGCGCGCAATCTTTGCCCTCGTGACGATTCACAAGGTATTGCGGATCGTTGTAGCCCAGCCACACTTGGCCTGCTGCATCCTGCCACGCCAGCGCTTTGAGCGGTAGATCAATGCCCGCCGACTGCGCGCATTCCATCAGCGGCGTGCCGCCCTGCGGATTGCCGAAGATCAGCAACTCGGTCGGCCGCAATTCCTTGCCGACTTTTTTTGCACCCGCCGCATGATCAACGCGTAGAAAAATAACCAAGCCGCGCGATTTTGCGGCCGCCTCAAAGCGATCCAGTGTTACGGCAACGCTGTGCGGGCTTTTGAGCGTCACCAAACCGTCCGCCGCAAACGCGCTGGACGCGATCAAGCACAATACACCCAACAGAATTTTCAACACGGTGTTTCCTCTATAAAAAATGTTTACCAGCGCAGCAGCCAGGGCCCGGCCAACGCACCGAATGCCGCGGGAATCAACATACCAAGCACATACCAGATGCCGAGAAACGGCGCACCCATTTCCGGACAATGCAGTGCATACACCAGCGCGCCGCCGGCGCCGGCCAGCAGGCCGGCTGCAGCACCCGCCAGCGCCAGCCGCGTCGGCGCTGCCCCTTTAATTGCCCATAGCAGCGCCACGAACAGCGGCCCCGACAGTATGGCGATGATGATCGGACAAACCGTCCATGACACACCATACACCAGTTGATTGAAGTCAGCGGGTGCGGCGCGCATCAGCGCGGCGATGGCCAGCAGCCAGATCACCACCACGGGTGCCGCCAGCGCAACGGGCACGCGCCCCAAGCGCACGCCCGGTCGCGACAAGCGCAGGGTTGCGAACCATGCCCCCGCCAGCAGCGCCGCCGGAAACACGAGCTTGATCCAGAACATCGGCAACACCGCAGCCGCGGCAAGATCAGGCCGCAGACCCAGGTAGTGCAGCATCAACCACGCCGCCAGCAGCAAACCGCAACCCAGGGCAATTGCCTGGCGGCGTTCCACCTGGCGCGCCGCGACCGGCTGCACGCTGCTCGCCAGCAGCGTAATCAGTTCATCGGTTTTCATGGCTCACGCCTCACCATTTTCGCCAGTGCTTTCAAGCCGCGATGCACACTGACTTTAACCGCCGATGCGGACATACCGGTGCGCTGCGCGGTCTCGGCCACGGACAGGCCTTCGAGTTTCATACATTCAATGGGCCGCCGCAAGTTGTCCGGCAATTGGGCGAGCAAAGTATCAAGATCGCGGCGCGCGTCGCTGGCCTCGATGTCGGCATGCGCAAATATGACAAGGTCGTCATCCAGCGTATCGTTCAGCGCATCACCGCCTGCACGTCGACGCAGGAGGTCTATCAGCTTGTAGCGAGCAATGGCATGCACCCACGCGGTTAACGGTTGCGCGGGATCATAGGTATGGCGCTGATTGTGTATCGCCAACAACGTCTCTTGCACCAGATCCTCCACGTAGTCCGGCAACCGCGTCAGCCGCCCTCGCAAAAA
>JAYUAH010000423.1:0-4265 GCA_043741415.1 Betaproteobacteria bacterium | reverse complement strand
GGCTTCGTCGTGCTGCTTGAACAACGCGATGGCCCGTTCGGTCGCCGCAATACCAAAACCCAGGCGCAGCAACGCCGCGCGCGCCACATCGAGACTGGCAGGAAAGGTTTCGCGGTAAACCGTGTTGATGCCGAGCGCTTTCAGCCGCATGTAATGCGCCCGGTTGCGCGCACGCGCGAGTAGGGGGACAAGCGGAAAATGTTTGCGCACCAGTTCCGCGGTTTTGACGGACGCTTCCACGTCATCGATCGCCAACACAAAAAGTTTCGCGTGCTCGAGTTTGGCGGCGTGCAGCAGCTCGAGCCGCGACGCGTCACCGTAGTAGATTTTGTTACCGAACTTGCGAATGAAATCGACGTGCTCCGAACTCGCGTCCAGCGCCGTAAATGGAATGCCGCACATGCCAAACACCCGCGCGACAATCTGCCCGAAGCGGCCGAAGCCGGCGATCACCACCGGGTTTCCGGGACCATCAATGGTGTCGAAATCCGGCACCGCTTGCCGCGCCTGCAGTTTTGACAGCAACGCCGCGTGGCTGGCGATGTAGAGCGGCGCGAGCAACATCGAGAGCGTGACCGCCATCACCAGCACATCGGTAAGCGACGCGTCGAGTATGCCCAGGCCCATCGCCGCGCTGAACAACACAAACGCAAATTCGCCGCCGCCGGACAGCACGACTGCCAAGCGCTGCGCGGTGTCATTGGGCGCACCTGCGATGCGGCCCACCGCATAAACCACCAGCGTTTTTGCCGCCAGCAAAAACAGCGTGAGCGTCAGCACCAACAGCGGTTTGTGCTGCAACAGCCCCAGGTTCGCGCTCATCCCCACCGCCACAAAAAAAAGCCCGAGCAACAACCCTTTGAATGGTTCGATGTCGGCTTCCAGTTCATGCCGAAATTCCGAATCGGCGAGCAGCACGCCCGCGAGAAACGCGCCGAGCGACATCGACAGCCCGATCAACTGCATCAACAACGCAGCGCCAACCACCATCAGCAACGCAGCCCCGGTGAAAACCTCGCGGCCGCCGTACGTCGCCACCACCTTGAGCATAGGCCGCACCAGCAAGCGGCTGCCCACGACCACCGCCGCGATGACGGCAATACCTTTGAGCGCGGCGTGCCAATCCATCAACGGCACGCCTTTGGCCATGGCAAGCAAGGGCAACAACGCCAGCAACGGTATGACCGAGATATCCTGAAACAACAGTATCGCGAATGCGTCGCGGCCTTGGCGGCTGGTCAGTTGCCGCCGCTCGGCAAGCGACGACAGAATCAGCGCCGTCGACGACATCGCCAAGCCGCAACCAATCAAAAACGCCGCTTGCCAATGCAAACCCGCGATGGCGCCGGCGGCCATAAACACCGCCGCGGTGCCGATGACCTGCGCACTGCCGAGACCAAACACCGTGCGGCGCAACGCCCAAAGCCGCGAGGGTTGCAACTCAAGGCCAATCAGAAACAACAGCAGCACCACGCCGAATTCAGCGAAGTGCATGGTCGATTCAATTTCGCCGATGAGTTTGAATCCCCAGGGGCCGATGAGCATCCCGGCCACAAGGTAGCCGAGCACCGCACCGAGTTTCAGCCGTCGCAATAACGGCACCACGATCACCGCGGCCAACAGAAAAATGGAAGCTTGTTCAAGCCAGCGCACGACACGGTCTCCTAATCGATCGAGGAAGGTACGACGCGTTGTGAGCGCGGGCTACTGAAAATCTAAACCCCGTCACACGTTCCGCTTGCGTTTCGATGTTTCGCCCGCATCCAACTCAGCAAACACCGCCAGCATAATGCGCCGCGCCGCCGTAGCCCGTGGCACGCCGCAATATACTGCGCTGTGCAAAATGGCCTCGGCGATTTCCATGCGCGTGACGCCGTTCTTCAATGCGCCGCCGATATGCAAGCGCAGTTCTTCGGGTTGTCCTAATGCAATCAGCATGCCGAGGTTGATGAAGCTGCGGATGCGCCGCGACAAGCCGGGCCGCGACCACACCAGGCCCCACGCCGCTTTGGTGGTGAATTCTTCAAACGCTTGCGTATAGATATTCGCGTTGGCGATGCGCTTTTGCGCGTAGTCCGCGCCCAGTACGGCTTTGCGCACGCGCAGGCCTTTCTTGAACAAGGCATCCTGTGTGGCTGTTTTTAGCATAATGACAAATGATCGTAAGTATTTGATTTAAAAAAAAATTTCTAAACGGCTTCAGCGACCGCATCGCCCATTTGCGTGGTGCTCGCAGTGCCACCCAAATCCGGCGTGAGTTGTTTCGCCTCGGCAATCACTTTTTCCATCGCGACATCGATAAGGCGCGCGGCTACAACCGCTTTCGCATCGTTACGCTTGCGGCCCAGCCATTCGAGCAGCATCTGGCCCGACATAATCAACGCATACGGGTTCGCAATATTTTTGCCGGCGATGTCGGGCGCGGAGCCGTGGGTGGCTTGCGCCATCGCTTGTGTTTCACCGCACACCAGGCCCGGCGCAAGACCCAAGCCGCCGACGATGCCTGCGCCCAAGTCGGTGAGGATGTCGCCGAACTGATTGGTGGTCACCACCACATCGAACTGATGCGGATTCATGGTGACTTTCATCGCGAAGCCATCGACCAGCACTTCGTTGAATTTCACATCAGGAAATTCCTGCGCCACCTTGCGGCATTCCTCGGCGAACATGCCGCACACGATGCGATAAGAAGGCTCTTTATGCACGGACGTCACGAGCTTCATTTTGCGCGTGCGCGCAATCTCAAACGCAGCACGTGCCACACGGTTCGCGCCCTTGCGAGTCACCACGCGCGTGCCGATGGAGATTTCGTCGTTAGGCCGAAACTCGCCCGCGCCGGCCACCACCGTATCGCTCGACTGAAAGCCCTCGGTCACTTCACGCAAAAAAACGATATCCACGTTTTTGTGTATCGACGGAATATTTGGATACGACTTCACCGGTTTCACATTGGCATACAACTCAAAGCGCTTGCGCACCGGCGGCATGATCCACGTCGGGTCATTGCGCGGATAAGCGTTGTGGCCGATGGGGCCGCACAGCCAGCCGTCCACGTTTTCCAGTTCTTTTTGTGTTTGCTGCGGAAACGTGTGGCCGTGCAACTCGTGGCCGCGCTTGCCGATGGCATGATCGCTCCACACGATTTGCAAACCGGTTTTTGCAGCGGCCGCTTTCATTACCTTGACTGCTTCGGGCACGACTTCGAGGCCGATGTCGTCGCCTAATAGAATGCCGATTTTCAGCACAGGCTTTCTCCTCCATTGCAATTTTCATTGCCAGTATAGCAGCGCATGCGGTTGACAAGCCTGTGGAATAGATCAAACTTGCGGCACAGTTCTGGAGGAGAAAAACATGCCCACGTTGACGACGCGTACTTTTTTTGTTGCTGCTGCACTCGCGGCCTTTGCACTCACGCCGTTGAACGCGGCGGCACAAAGCTACCCCAACAAACCCATCCGTATGATCGTGCCCTTCCCGCCCGGCGGCGGTGTGGATTTTGTCGCGCGCGTGGTCGGCCAAAAACTCACCGAGCGCCTCGGCCAGCAAGTAGCGGTCGACAACCGCGCCGGCGCCAACGGCATCGTCGGCCTGCAAGCGCTGATGGCCGCCGCGCCCGACGGCTACACCATTGCGGCAGTATCCGCCGGGCCGCTGGCGTGTAATCCGCATTTGTATGCGAAGCTGCCGTACGACACGCTGCGCGATTTCACGCCGATTGCAAACATGATCAACTTTCCGCTGATGCTGGTGGCGCATCCGTCGCTGCCGGTGAAAAACGTGAAAGACCTGATCGCGCTGGCCAAGGCGCGGCCGGGTGAAATCACTTATTCGCATCCGGGCGTTGGCAACACCGGCCATATCGCGGGTGAGTTGCTCAACGCCGTGGGCAAAGTGCAGACCACCGGCATACCGTACAAGGGCACGGCGCCATCGGTGATCGCCGTGCTATCCGGCGAAGCGCATCTGACTTACAGCAGCATACCCACCGCGCTGCCGCACATTCGCGCCGGGCGGCTACGCGCGCTGGGTGTGGGCAATGCCAAACGCATGCCGTCGCTGCCGGAGTTTCCCACCGTCGCCGAAGCCGGCCTGCCCGGTTATGAAGCCTATGCGTGGGGCGGCATGTTGGGGCCGGCGAAAATGCCCGCGGATATCGTGCAGCGCCTGTCGCGCGAGATCGTGGCGGCCATCAACACCAAGGAAGTCACCGATCGCATGCTTAACGAAGGCACCGTGCCGACGCCGTCTACGCCCGAGGAATTTAC
>JAYUAH010000422.1:0-9915 GCA_043741415.1 Betaproteobacteria bacterium | reverse complement strand
GGCATCGGCAGTGGATTTCATTTGGCGGGCGAAATGTTTTGTCATCTCGCCGGCGTCAACATGCTGCACGTGCCCTATCGCGGCGGCGGTGCCGCGGCCATTACCGATCTGGTCGGCGGACGCGTTGATCTGATGTGGGATGCACTGGCGGTGGTGCGGCCGCAATTGCTGTCGGGTAAATTAAAAGCCGTCGGCGTCACCGGCACACGCCGTGCGGCGGCCCTGCCCAACGTGCCCACCATCGCGGAGAGCGGCCTGCCCGGCTACGAAATGCTCGGCTGGCACGGCATACTGGCGCCGGCTGCGACGCCGCGCGAGATTGTTGAACGCGTCAATGCGGCAGTCGCCAAAGTGCTCGCGATGAACGATATCCGCGAGCTGTGGGCCCTGCAAAACATGGACATCGTGCCCACCACGCCAGTACAATTTGGCGATCTGATACGCCGCGAGCACGAGCGTTACGGCAAACTGATCAAAACCGCCAATATCAAACTGAATTAATTTACTGCGGCCCGCGCGCGACGTTGCGCCGCACATCCACCGTCGGATTGGAAAGCGTAATCGCCGGCGGCTGCAACGCCGTGATCGTCAACTCATAGTCGCCGCTCGCCTGCACATCGGTGACGAACAACGGGTGCACGGTGCCGGTCGGCGGCGGCGCATCGTTGGTATCGCCCTGCGGGCGCCGGGTTTGCGGATGATTGATATTGATATTGCGCGACGCCACCACACTGCCGTCTTTGGACAACGCAACGCGATAGGTATTCCATTTGCCGAAATCATCGGGGTTCTGCGAAAAATCCGCGCGAAAGTTGATTGAAACAGGATTCATCCCGGTGGCCAGCGTAAACTTCGCCGGTGCATAGCCGCCGCCGTCGGCCGCCTGCAACGGCACCTTCGCGATTTCCGTGCCGGTGGTCGTGCCTTCACAGCCCGCGAACAGGGTCACCCATAATCCCAACATCGCAACTGCAAACCCATTACGCATAGCGCGCATCACTGCTCCCTCGAATAAGCGCAAATGACCACGGCCATCAACTCTCGGCACTCACCACATCCGCAATCGCTTGCGCCCAGCGGTTCGCTTTAGCCCGTGACTTGGCTTCGACCATCACGCGTATCACCGGTTCAGTGCCGGAGGGCCGCAGCAGCACACGCCCATCCTGCGCCAGATCGTGCTCGGCCTGCTGCACCACTGCGGCCACCTGCGGATCCTTGGCGTGATCCTTGCGTTGCTTCACCGGCACGTTGATCATCACCTGCGGAAACAGCGCCACCGGCGCGCAGGCCTGTTTAAGGGTCCACTGCGACGCCCGCAGCGAGCACAACACTTGCAGCGCCGCCACGATACCGTCACCGGTGGTGTGCTGATCCAGACAAAGTATGTGCCCGGAATTCTCACCGCCCAAACGCCAGCCGCGCGCCAGCATTTTTTCGAGCACATAACGGTCGCCCACCTGGGCGCGCTCAAACGGAATGTTGGACGCACCCAGCGCGAGCTCAAACGCCAGGTTGCTCATTAACGTGCCCACTACGCCACCCGTCAAGCGGCCACGCCGCTGCGCATCCAGCGCAATCACGTACAACAATTGATCGCCGTCGTAGGCCATGCCTTCGCTATCCACCATCAGCAAGCGGTCGCCGTCGCCATCGAGCGCAATGCCCAGATCTGCGTGCGCTTCGGTTACCGCGGTTTGCAGTGCTTGCGGACTGGTGGCGCCCACCTTGTCGTTGATGTTAAAACCATTGGGCGATGCGCCAATCGTCACCACCTCGGCGCCGAGTTCGTGAAACACCGGGGACGCCACGTGATAGGCCGCGCCATGCGCCGCATCGACCACGATTTTCATGCCGCGCAGATTCATATTCGACGGCACGGTGCCTTTGCAAAATTCGATGTAGCGGCCCGCCGCGTCTTCGATGCGGCGCACTTTACCCAGGCTCGCCGACAACGCGCATTGAATCGGCTCGTCGATTTGCGCTTCAATCTCCGACTCGACGCTATCGGGCAGCTTCTCGCCGGCACCGCTGAAGAATTTAATGCCGTTGTCGTCGTACGGGTTGTGCGACGCGCTGATCACCACACCCGCTGCCAGACGCAACGCACGCGTGAGATAAGCCACGGCGGGTGTCGGCATCGGCCCGGTCAGCACCACATCGACACCCGCGGCGGTAAAGCCCGCTTCGAGTGCCGATTCGCACATATAGCCTGAAATGCGCGTGTCTTTGCCGATCAACACCGTGGGCCGTTCGCCCTCTTTGCGATGCGCCGCCAGCACCTTGCCGGCGGCATAACCCAGGTGCATGACAAAATCCGGCGTAATCGGCGCTCTGCCCACTTTGCCGCGCACGCCATCGGTACCGAAGTATTTTCTGCTCATGTTTTCTCAGGCGCCAGGACTTTGATGACGTGGTTTGCGAGTTATCTTGCTAGGTAACGCTGTCGCTGCCATTTTGCCGTACCGCCTCCCAAACCGCCAGCGCGTCGCGCGTGGCCGCCACATCATGCACGCGCACGATGTGCGCGCCGTTTTGCACCGCAATCAGCGCCGCGGCAACACTAGCGTAAACCCGCTGGGCCGCATCGCGCCCGGTGATTTTGCCCAGCATGGATTTGCGCGACAGGCCCGCCAGTACCGCGCAGCCGATGCTGCGCATTTCGCGCAACTCGCGCAGCAGCGTCAGATTATGCGTCTGCGATTTTCCAAAACCGAAACCCGGGTCAATCACAATGCGGCTGCGCGCAATGCCCGCCGCCTCGGCCGCACGCACCCGCGCCTCGAGATAATCGCGCACCTCACCGGTGACGTGGTCATAGTGCGGCTGCTGCTGCATGGTGCGCGGCTCGCCCTGCATATGCATGATGCAAATCGCTGCCGCGCTATCGGCCACGGCGTCGAACGCGCCGGCGTCGCGAAAGCCCGACACATCATTCACCATCGAGGCGCCTGCTGCGATCGCTTCACGCATCAGCGCCGGTTTGTGGGTGTCGATCGAAATCGGAATGTTGCCGCCGGCCAGCCGTTCCAGCGCCGGCAATACGCGCCGCCGTTCCTCGTCCAGCGACACCGGGGCTGCGCCAGGACGCGTCGATTCGCCGCCGATATCGAGCGCATCAGCGCCTTCAGCGATCAGCCTGCGAGCTCCCGTAAGCACTTGATTTAATTCAAAATATTTTCCGCCGTCCGAAAACGAATCGGGCGTGACATTGAGCACGCCCATGATCAATGGGCGCGCCAGCGACAGTTGGAAGTTGCCGCACGTCAGAAACATCGTGAACGCGTTAACTGGTGAACGAGTAACAGCACAACTGTGGCGGGTTTACCCGTTCACTGGTTAACGCTTTTTTGCGCTAACCCGCGCGCTCAAGCTTCCGGCGCGGGCGCTGTCGGCGCGGTTGCGCTCGGTGGTGGGCTGTTGGCCGGGGGGGGCGGCGTAGTCGCCGTCTGCACCGGCTTGGGTGCACGCGGCGGACGGCCTTCTACGATGTCTTTGATTTGATCGGCGTCTATGGTTTCCCACTCCATCAGTGCTTTGGTCATGGCCTCGACCTTGTCGCGATTGTCTTCGATGATCTTGCGTGCCACCGCGTACTGCTGGTCGATGATGCGCCGAATCTCCATATCCACTTTTTGCAAGGTGCTCTCGGACATGTTTTTGTGCGTGGTGACCGAACGGCCGAGGAACACTTCGCCTTCGTTTTCGCCATACACCATGGGGCCCATGGAATCGGACATGCCAAAACGCGTCACCATATCGCGCGCCAATTGCGTGGCACGCTCAAAGTCGTTCGACGCGCCGGTAGAAATATCATGCACGAACAGCTCTTCGGCGATGCGCCCGCCGAACAGAAAACTGATCTGCGCCAGCATCTGGTTTTTATACTGGCTGATGCGATCACGCTCCGGCAGCACCCACGTCAGCCCCAGCGCACGGCCGCGCGGGATGATGGTGACTTTATGCACTGGGTCGATGCCCGGCAACGACACGCCGACGATGGCGTGGCCCGACTCATGATAGGCCGTGGCACGCTTTTCTTCCTCGGTAATCACCATGGACTTGCGCTCGGCGCCCATGAAAATTTTATCTTTGGCGCGCTCAAAATCGTCCATGTCCACCAGACGTTTGCTGCCGCGCGCCGCAAACAATGCCGCTTCGTTCACCAAATTGGCGAGATCGGCACCCGACATACCCGGCGTGCCGCGTGCAATGACGTCGGCCTTCACGTCGGGCGCGATCGGCACTTTGCGCATATGCACCATCAAAATCTGCTCGCGGCCACGGATATCCGGCAGCGGCACCACAACTTGCCGGTCAAAACGGCCCGGACGCAGCAGCGCGGGATCGAGCACATCGGGGCGGTTGGTCGCGGCTATCACAATCACGCCAGCGTTAGCTTCGAAGCCATCCATCTCAACCAGCAACTGATTGAGCGTTTGTTCGCGCTCATCGTTGCCGCCACCCAGGCCCGCACCACGCTGGCGACCCACGGCATCGATCTCGTCGATGAACACAATACACGGCGCGTGTTTTTTAGCGTTCTCGAACATGTCGCGCACGCGGGCCGCACCCACGCCGACGAACATTTCGACGAAATCCGAACCGGAGATCGAAAAGAACGGCACCTTCGCCTCGCCGGCAATCGCACGCGCCAGCAAGGTTTTGCCAGTGCCGGGACTGCCCACCATCAGCACGCCGCGCGGTATGCGTCCGCCGAGTTTCTGGAATTTCGACGGGTCGCGCAAAAATTCAACCAGCTCGGCGACTTCCTCTTTGGCCTCTTCGCAGCCCGCCACATCGGCAAAGGTCACCGTGTTGTTGGATTCGTCGAGCATGCGCGCTTTGCTTTTGCCGAACGAGAACGCGCCGCCGCGCCCGCCGCCCTGCATCTGGCGCATGAAAAACACCCACACGCCGATCAACAGCAGCATCGGGAACCACGAAATGAACACCTGCGCGAGGAAGCTTTGTTCCTCTTCCGCCTTGGCTTCAACAATCACGCCGGCCTTTAACAGATCGCTCACCATCCAGATGTCCGAGGGCGCATAGGTGGTAAATTTTTCGCCGGTTTGCTTCACACCGCGCACCGCGCGGCCTTCAATCGTCACCTTGGCGACATGGCCCTGCTTCACCTCGTCGATGAATTGCGAATACTCCATCGGTTTTTGCACCGACTTCTGTCCGCCCACCTGGTTGAACACGGTCATCAGCACAACAGCAATCACCAGCCAGATTGCCACGGTTTTTACGAGATTATTCAATGAAGCTCCTTGCCGCACTTATGCGCGGCATTCAAATTCTATACGTCTGTAGAAAAGTTACCGGAAACTTGCTCTAGTTCTTTCAATTCTAAACGGTTTTCGGCTTTGGTGCAGCCTGGAAAACGCCTGTATTACAGTGCCAATTAAAGCGTATCTCAATTGTTAACTGCGCCCTTGAGTCCCTTGCCCAGCAAATACACTTCGCGCGACCCTTTGCGTGAGGCATCCGGCTTACGTGTCTCCACCTTCACGAACGCACTGCGCATCGCCTGCACATAGGCGTCGAAGCCGCCGCCATGAAATACTTTGACCAGAAAATTTCCTTGCGGTTTCAGATGTCTAATCGAAAAATCCAGCGCCAGTTCTACCAAGCCCATCAAGCGCGACTGATCCGCCAATGAGATACCGCTAATGTTGGGGGCCATATCGGAAAGCACAAGGTCTACGGCGTCACCGTGCAGTTCCTGCTCCAGTGCAGCCAGGCCCGCGTCTTCGGAAAAGTCGCCGCGGATGAAGGTCACGCCCGGCAACCCAGTCATTTCCAGCAAATCGATGGCAATCACGCGCCCCGCCGGCGCCACAATGCGCCCCGCCACCTGCGACCAGCCACCCGGCGTGGCGCCCAGATCCACCACCAGCATGCCGGGCCGTATCAATTTGTCCTTCTCATTAATCTGCATGAGCTTGTAAGCCGCGCGCGAACGCATGCCCTCGGCCGACGCGCGCTTGACGTACGGGTCGTTGACGTGTTGCATCATCCACGCTTTGCTGGTTCGGGTTCTGGCCATGGAAACTTCGTATACCCTGCTGGTAAATGACTTAAACTACCCCTATGTTTGATCTCTCACCCACACAACGCCGCGCGTTCAAGACGCGCGCGCATCACCTTGAACCGGTGGTGATTATCGGCGATGCGGGCTTAACCCCCGCGGTGCTGCGCGAAATCGATGTACATCTGAATAGTCACGAGCTGATCAAGATACGCGTTCATGGCGACGACCGGGAGGCGCGTATCGCCATGCGAGATACCATTTGTGAAGCGCTGAACGCAAGCCCGGTGCAACACATCGGCAAAATACTGGTTATGTTCCGGCCCAAGCCACCGGAAACCGCGAAAAAAGACGGCGACAAATCACCCAAGCACAAGCCGAAGGCGCGCAACAAGCAACGGCGGACCAAGCGTAGTTTTCAGGGTTAACGGGTAAGATCACCGGGGTTACCCGTTCACGCTGTCAGACGTACTTCACATCCAGAATCTCATACTCGCGCACACCGCCCGGCGCCTGTACTTCCGCAATATCACCCTCTGATTTGCCGATCAGCGCGCGCGCAATCGGCGAGTTGATGGAAATTTTGCCGAGCTTGAGATCGGCCTCGTCTTCGCCGACGATCTGGTAAGTTACCTTCACGCCCTTCTCCACCTCTTCAAGCGCCACCGTTGCACCAAACACGCAGCGGCCATCCGCATCCAGCGTCTTCGGATCGATGATTTCGGCATTGGAAATCTTGCCATCCAGATCGGCGATGCGCCCTTCGATAAAACTCTGGCGCTCTTTGGCGGCGTGATACTCGGCATTTTCCGACAGGTCGCCGTGTGCGCGTGCTTCCGCAATCGCAGCAATGATAGCGGGACGCTGTACGGTTTTCAGATCGTGCAATTCCGCGCGCATTTGTTCCGCGCCGCGCAACGTTAAAGGTACCTGGTTCATCATTCCTCCGGCTAGGCAAGCGCCAGTCGTTTATGCAAATTCTGCAAGGTGTAGGCGCGCATTTCACGCGCTTCGGCCATACCCGCGCACGCCGCACGCGCCCCTGCGATGGTGGTGTACGCCAGCACCCGTTGTTGCAAGGCCGCGCGCCGGATCGCATACGAATCCTTGATCGCCTTGCGTGATTCCTCAACGGTGTTTACCACCAACACAATCTCGGCATTCTTGAGCATATCCACGATATGCGGCCGGCCTTCCGCCACCTTATTGATGGGTAACACTTTGAGTCCTGCGGCCGCCAGCGCGCTGGCCGTACCGCGTGTGGCCACCAGCGTAAACCCCAACGCATCGAGCGCGCGCCCGATTTCCACCGCGCTCGGCTTGTCGCCGTCGCGCACGCTAATGAACACCTTGCCCGACGCCGGCATTTTTTCGCCGGCTGCCATTTGCGACTTCACAAATGCTTCGCCGAAAGTTTCGCCCACGCCCATCACTTCGCCGGTGGATTTCATTTCCGGACCGAGGATCGTGTCCGCGCCCAGGAACTTGATGAACGGAAACACCGCTTCTTTCACCGCGAAATACGGCGGCACGACCTCTTTCGTAACCATTTGATTTAAAAGAGATTTTCTAGCCTGGCAGCGGGCGGCTATTTTGGCCAGTGGCAAGCCAGTCGCTTTCGACACAAACGGCACGGTGCGCGACGCGCGTGGATTAACCTCCAGCACATACACCACGTCGGTGTCGCCATCTTTTTGGATGGCGAACTGAACGTTCATCAGACCCACAACTTTCAGCGCCTTGGCCATCGCCACCGTCTGCCGGCGCATTTCCGCCTGCAATTCGGCCGACAGCGAGAACGGCGGCAGCGAACACGCCGAATCGCCCGAGTGCACGCCCGCCTGCTCGATGTGCTCCATCACGCCGCCGATGATGACGTCTTTGCCATCCGAAACCGCATCGACGTCGACTTCAATCGCATCGTTCAAAAAGCGATCCAGCAGCACCGGCGAATCATTCGACACTTTCACCGCCTCGCGCATATAGCGTTCGAGGTCTTCTTTTTGATGCACGATTTCCATCGCGCGCCCGCCCAGCACATACGAGGGGCGCACCACCAGCGGATAACCGATTTCTTCCGCAGCCTGCAAGGCCTTGGCGGCACTGCGCACGGTACGGTTGGGCGGCTGCTTGAGCTTCAGTTTTTGCAGCAGCTTCTGAAAACGCTCGCGATCTTCGGCAATGTCGATGGAATCCGGCGAGGTACCGATGATCGGCACGCCGTTGGCCTCTAGATCCCGCGCGAGCTTCAACGGTGTTTGTCCGCCGAACTGCACGATCACGCCAAAGGGTTTTTCAATATGCACGATTTCCAGCACGTCTTCGAGTGTCACCGGCTCGAAGTAAAGACGGTCCGAGGTGTCATAGTCGGTAGACACCGTTTCCGGATTGCAGTTGACCATGATGGTTTCGAAACCATCTTCACGCAGCGCCAGCGACGCATGCACGCAGCAGTAATCGAACTCGATACCCTGCCCGATGCGATTGGGCCCGCCGCCCAGCACCATGATTTTTTTGCGATCCGACGGCTGCGACTCGCATTCTTCTTCGTACGTCGAATACATATACGCGGTGTTGGTCGAGAACTCCGCGGCGCAGGTATCGACGCGTTTGTAGACAGGGCGCACGCCGAGGTTGTGACGATGCCGGCGCACTTCCGTTTCAGTGGTCTTGAGCAAATGCGCGAGCCGCCGGTCAGAGAACCCTTTGCGCTTCAAAGTACGCATGCGCTCCGCATCAACGTCCGCCAGTTTTTGATCGTCGAGCACCATTTCGATGTCAATGAGGTCTTTGATCTGCGCCAGAAACCACGGATCGATATTTGTCAGATCAAAGACCTGCGCTACGCTATAGCCCAACTCGAACGCATCGCCCACATACCAAATGCGATCCGGCCCCGGACGTCCCAACTCCGCCTCAATCACCTCGCGGTCACGCGTGCGCTGGTTAAAACCGTCGACGCCCACTTCAAGGCCGCGCAGCGCTTTTTGCATCGACTCCTGAAACGTGCGGCCCATTGCCATCACTTCGCCCACGGATTTCATCTGCGTGGTCAAACGGTCATCCGCCGCGGGGAATTTCTCGAACGCAAACCGCGGAATCTTGGTCACCACATAATCAATCGTCGGCTCAAACGACGCCGGCGTGGCACCGCCGGTGATGTCATTGCGTAACTCATCCAGCGTATAACCCACGGCGAGTTTTGCAGCCACCTTGGCAATCGGAAAACCCGTCGCCTTCGACGCCAGCGCGCTTGAGCGCGACACGCGCGGGTTCATCTCAATGATGACCATGCGCCCGTCTTTCGGATTGATACCGAACTGCACGTTGGAGCCCCCGGTATCCACCCCGATTTCGCGCAGGCACGCGATCGAGGCGTTACGCATGATCTGGTATTCCTTGTCGGTCAGCGTTTGCGCCGGCGCCACCGTGATGGAATCGCCGGTGTGCACGCCCATCGGATCGAGATTCTCAATCGAACAAATAATGATGCAGTTGTCCTTGCGGTCACGCACCACTTCCATCTCGAATTCTTTCCAGCCGATCACCGATTCTTCGACCAGCACTTCGTGCGTGGGGCTGGCTTCGATGCCGCGCTCGATAATGGCAATGAATTCTTCTTTGTTATACGCGATGCCGCCGCCGGTGCCGCCGAGCGTAAACGAGGGGCGAATAATCGTGGGGAAGCCCACCATCGCCTGCACCTGCAGCGCTTCTTCCATCGAGTGCGCGAGTGCCGAGCGCGGGCTGTCGAGGCCGATTTTCGCCATGGCCTTCTTGAATTTTTCGCGATCCTCGGCTTTGTCGATGGCTTCTTTCGAGGCGCCGATCAGTTCCACGCCGTATTTTTCCAGCACGCCTTCGCGCGCGAGATCGAGCGCGCA
>JAYUAH010000421.1:0-1714 GCA_043741415.1 Betaproteobacteria bacterium | reverse complement strand
GCATCGCCGTCAGCCGGCTACAACGCGACGTAGTCCGGCGCGCCAGCCACCACTGCTTTGCGTGGCGCAAGCGTCATTTCGAACGCGGCGCGCGTGGTGCCGGCATCGTCGCGCGTGAGGGTAACCGCGCGCTGCTTGGCGCTGGTGGCCTGCAATTGCGTGACCTTCGCGGTGTAGCCTTTGTGGCTCACACGATAATGCAGGCGCTGCGCATTGCCGTTGAGCGCGGCAAAATAGCGGCCGTCGCCGTCGGCGGTGACCACTTCGTGTGTGGCGTCGGCGCGCACGCCGCGCGCGTCGACTTGCCAGATTTCAATCTGTGCGCCGGCGAGTGCGCGGCCTTCAGCGCCCAGAATGCGTCCGGAGACCACGATTTTGCCGCTGGCGTGTTGCGCCTCCGGCACGTGCGCTGCCATCACCATCGGCGCCATCGGTATTGCGAGGCTGGCAGCACCGGCTGCCAACACTTGTCGGCGGCGTAGTGAAATGGTTTCGTTTTTCATGCGTCCTCCCAAGAGTCTGAATCCACCAATGATTTTACGCGTAGCCGCGCGATTGTCCACCACGCGCAGCTTTAGCCGGGCACCGCCATACCGCGCACCACTGCCGGCCGCGCGGATATCGCATCGAACCAGCGCTTAACGTTGGGAACGTGATTCAGATCAGTCTTGTGCCATTCGTAGCGCGCCACCCAGGGGTAGGTCGCGATGTCCGCGATCGAATAGTCACCGGCCAAAAACTCGTTATTAATCAAATGTTTATCCAGCACGCTATAAAGCCGGTCTTTCTCTTTGCTGTAGCGTTCAATCGCGTACGGCACCGGCTCTTTGGCTGCGCGCAAAAAGTGATGCACCTGGCCGAAAATCGGCCCCACGCCGCCCATTTGAAACATCAACCACTGCAACGCTTCGCTGCGCGCGCGACCACTTTTTACTAAAAATTTACCGCTTTTTTCGGCGAGATAAATCAGAATCGCACCCGATTCAAACACCGTCAGCGGCTTGCCATCGGGGCCATCGCTATCGATGATCGCGGGAATTTTACTGTTCGGATTAATGGCGACGAACTCGGGCGTGAACTGCTCGTCCTTGCCGATATGAACGGCGTGTGTTTGGTACGCCAGCGCGCATTCTTCGAGCATGATGGAAGCTTTGCGGCCGTTGGGCGTGGTCCAGGTGTAGAGATCGATCATCGCAACTCCTTAAGTGAAATCATTCTTCGGTGTCTTGCAACGCCACGCACACCGCGGCCACGCGCGCCTGATGAATGGCTTCCTTGATGCGCACCGGTTCATCGAATTGTTTTGCGATCGCGCCGGAATCCACGGCAGCAGCAGCTTTAAACGCAACCGCCATGCGCTCGGCTTGCGGGTACGGCCGATCTTCAAAACCCAGCCGCCCGCGTGCATCGCTTTCGCACGCTTGCAGCAGCCGCGTAAATCGCTGCGGTTTGCGAAACGCATCGGCGCTTTGCAGTATCTGCACAATGGTTGAAGGCCGCAGTTCAGCGGCGCGATGAATGTTGCCGTGTTGTTTCGCCATCACGAGTGCTAAATCACGGCACTCGGTGGGCACGCGCAGCCGTTCGCATAGTGCGGCGACCAAGCCGACGCTGCGTTCTTCGTGCGCGATGTGGCGCGGCCATTCCGCGGGCGGCGTGGTGCCTTTGCCCAGATCATGGGTGAGTGCCGCAAAACGCACATCGAGTGCGTAGT
>JAYUAH010000420.1:0-9935 GCA_043741415.1 Betaproteobacteria bacterium | reverse complement strand
CCGCGTCGCAGATGTAGGGCATCAACTCCTGCGCGGTTGAGCCCGACACCGACGATATATGATTGCCGCCGGTGTGGCGCGAAATCATCACGGTGCTGTCGTCGGGGTAAAAACCAAAGTCCGCGCTCGATGAAGTCCAGCCGATTTTTTTCACCGCGTCTTCATTCTCGGCTACCACCACGCGCCAAGTGTTGCCGAACGTAGCCTTGTCGTTCTTGTGCGGCAGGAAACCCGCGACATTGCGCAAATACAAACGCCAGAAACGGCCCACCGCCGTGTTGGCCCTGAAGCCATCGCGCATCACGCCCTGCGTGTAGTTGAAACCGAGTTGCTTCACGATTGGCCCGTTCAGAATAATCAGCGTCTCGCCGCCCGGTGTGTTGCCGCTGTGCTCAACGCCGTAGCCGTGATCCGCCATCGCCTCAACCAGCGCCACCAGCACCGGCATGTATTCGGGCCGGCAGCCCGCCATCACGCCGTTGACGGCGATGCTCCAGATGGTTGCAGCGCGGCTGTCGGGCAGCAGATTGCCGAGGGATTCATCCGGCGCGCGGTCGGTGTAGCGCAGGAATTGTTCGACTTTCTCAATTGTCGGCGGCGTGATGGGCAGGCCATCGCTCAACTCGTTGCGATAAAAATAATCATTGATCTCGTCAAAGCCGCCCTTCACCACGATGTCGCGCGCGCCCGGCTCGTTGTCGGTCGTGGCCGACTTCGGCGGCGTGAGCAGATTGTCGATGACATGCTGCAGCGTCACATCCAGCACGTTCTTGCGCAGTTGCTCCCTGCTCTGCACACCGGGATGGCCCACCACGCGCGCCACCGGCAGATTGGGCATGCCCAGCCCTTTTGACGCCGCTGTGGCCAGCGTCATGAAACCCTCGCCCACCAGGGTGGACGACGGCACGCCAGCCGCTTCTCCCGATGCACTGGCCCGCAACACGGCGGGCGTGCAGGAGCCTCAACACCCCATGCCGGAGATGACGGCGTCCACCCCGCGCTCTTTGAATTTTTCCGGCAACGCAGCCACTATCGCGCGCTCATCGCTGCCGTGCGTGCTGCCGAAATCCTTCCAGTTCACGAACTTCACATCGGGATAACGAGCCTTGATGCCTTCTTCCAAAAACTCGAACACTTCATCGCCGCGGAACACCTGGTCCCACACCTGCGCGATGGTCTTGCCGTTGAGCGTGTCGAGACGCTTGGCCAGCGCTTTGACTTTGGATTGGCGCGGGCTGCGCGGCCACAGGGCTTCGTAATAACCGTCGTGGGACGTGGTGGACATATCAGATCCTTCGAAAGGGTGAAAATGCAGAGGCGCAAATTATCCTGCCAAGCCGATGCCGCAGTCTAGCTCGTGCGTTCGCATCGTGTTAGGCTGCGCGCCCATCTGGAGGAAAGTGATTATGTTCGTGCGTACACTCTTGTTGATAACCACCCTCGCCGCCGGTGCAGCCGGCGCGCAGCAATACCCCACACGCCCAATTCGCGTGATGATCCCATTCACCGCTGGCAGCGCCGCCGACATCATCGCGCGCGCCATCGAGCCGGCGATGCGCGAGCGTCTCGGCCAAGCGATGGTGATCGATAACCGCGGCGGCGCGGGCGGCAACATCGCCGCTGAACTCACGGCGAAAGCGCCCGCCGATGGCTACACGCTGATGATGGCAACCATCGGTACGCAGGCGATCAACGTTAGTCTTTATTCAAAGCTCAATTATCACCCGCAAAAAGATTTCACGGCGATCACGCTGGTGGGCGACAGTCCGAATGCGATGGTGGTGCACCCTTCGCTGCCAGTGAAAACCATGAAGGATTTCATTGCACTCGCCAAATCAAAACCGGGCGTGCTCAACTACGGCAGCTCCGGCGCGGGCACCACGGTGCATCTGGCGGGCGTGTTGTTCAGTGTGATGACAGGCACGACCATGGTGCATGTGCCGTTCAAGGGCGCTGCCGAATCGCTGACTGCGTTGATGTCCGGCGAGACTGATTTGCAATTCGCCAGCCTGTCGTCGGTTATACCCCTGATCAAAGGCGACCGGCTGCGCGCGCTGGGCATCACCTCGCCGCAGCGCTCGCGCTCGATGCCGGAGCTTGCGACCATCGCCGAATCCGGCTTGCCCGGCTATGCGGCCGTAGCGTGGTTCGGCTTTGTAGGGCCGGCGAATTTACCTGCTACTGTCGTCGCCACTATCAACAAAAACACGCTTGCATCGCTGGAACAAAAAGACGTGCGCGAGCGCCTGTTCAACTCCGGCGTGGACGTACGCGCCATGGGGCCGGAGGAGTTTGTGAAATACACTGAGAGCGAAATTCAGAAATGGGCGAAGGTGATTAAGGCGTCGGGGGCGCGGGCGGATTAGTACGACAAGTAAAATACATCTCAAAGAAACCTCCTCGCCCCGCTTGCGGGAATTTCTTTGAGATGTTCGGCTCCCTATGCCTCGAAGGAAAGAAAAAGATAAACACTTTACTGCGGCTTGATCCCGATCTCCGGTATCAGCTTGCGATAAAGCTCGTACTCGGCCTTGATCAGCGCGCCGAAGGACTCCGGCGTGGTGTCCACTGCGGGCACGCCGCCTTGGCGCGCAAAGCGCTCCGCCGTGTCAGGGCGCTTCAGTATAGTGACGATGTCGGCGTTCAGTTTGTTGATAATCGCACGCGGAGTACGCGCAGGTGCGGCGATACCAAAAGGGGTTTCCGTCACGGCGTTGGGCAGGCCTGCTTCAACCACTGTCGGCAAATCGGGAAAGCCGCTGCTGCGTGTTTTGCTGGTGACGGCGAGCGCACGCAGGCGTGGCTCGCGCAGCATCGGCGTCACCGCGGGCGCGACAAACACAATGAAATGCACGCGGCCGGCGAACATTTCAGTCCACGCATCGGCGACGTTTTTAAAGGGCACGTGCACCGCGCTGATGCCCGCGGCTTTGGCGAAAATTTCCGCCGACAAATGCGCTGCGGTGCCCGCGCCGACAGACGCAAAATTGAGTTGCCCCGGCCGCGGTTTGGCATAGGCAATCAGCTCCTGCACGTTTTTCGCCGGCACGGTGGACGAAATCATCACCACGCTGGGGATCAATGCCAGCAGCGCGATCGGCGCGAAATCCGTCACCGGGTTGTACGGCGGCTTCGCGTGCAGTAGCGGCACCACCATCAGCGAACTCGACGCCGTGCCGAGGGTGTAGCCGTCGGGATTGGCTTGCGCCAGCGTTTGCATGGCGATCAGTCCGCCCGCGCCGGTGCGGTTGTCGGCGACGACTTGCTGTTTGTACAGGTCGGTCAACGCCATCGCGATGGTGCGTCCAAAATAATCCGCGCCAGTGCCGGGCGAGGACGAAATAATCAGGCGTATCGGACGCTCTGGAAAAGTTTGTCCCGGCCCGGGCGAGGCGGCGTGCAGCGGTATTGCAAAAAAAATCCACGCACAAGCGACAACATTCAGTAACCGTTTCATTGCAACGCCTCCCGTATTGCGTCAGCAGATTGTGCATCAGGCGTCGCGCATTGGCAATCGCTCGCCATTACCGCAAATGCGATCGCACGGGGAGTCACTCACAACATATCGCTACGTCAAAAAAATCGCTTTCGTAACCCGAAATAGCACGGGTGTCGGCGAAGCGACTGCGCTCGTACTCGCGAAAACTTGATCTAACAAACAACGTCCGCACCACCCTAGTCGGTCGCGGCGCGCAGCATGGCTTTCCGCTGAGTTATTGCGGCTTGATACCGGCCGCCTTAATCACCTTGCCCCACTTGTCCGTTTCCTTGCGAATGAATTCTGCAAATGGCTCCGGTGTTCCGCCGCCCGGTGTGTATCCCACAGCCGCGAATTTTTCTTGCACCGCCTGCGTCAGCAATGCCTTGTTGATTTCAGCGTTGAGCCGCAGCACGATGTCGCGCGGGACGCGTGCTGGAAACATGTAGCCGGACCACGGCGTCACCTCCAAGCCGGGCACACCGGCCTCATCGACGGACGGTAGCTCGGGTACTGCCGATGATCGTTTCAGCGACGTGACGGCGATGCCGCGCACTCTGCCTGCCTTGGCGTGCGGCAGGATCGAGGCCATGTTGTCGCAAAAAATATCCACCCGCCCGGCGGTGACGTCGGCAATCGCCTGTTGCGTCCCCTTGTAGGCTATGCCCACCAGCCGCGTGCCGGTCATGAACTTGAGTTCCGTACTCAAGGTAACCGAGGTGCTGCCGCCGGTATTGCCGTAGGACAGCTTGTCGGGGTTTGAACGTGCGTGCTCGATGAGTTCTTCACCGTGCGCATTGGCAACGAGGGCGACACCGCCAACAGGTTTACGCTGTACAGCATGGCCACCACGAGCTGAAAATCGCGCGCCGTGTCATAGGGCAGCTTCGCGTAGAGGCTGGGATTGGTCGAAAACGAAAACGCCACGTAACCCAAGGTGTAGCCATCCGGTGCGGAACGCGCGATCATTTCGGTGCCGATGATGCTGGCAGCACCGGCGCGATTATCGACCACCACCTGCTACCCCATTTGCCGGCTGAGTTCATGCGCAACCAGGCGCGATGTGATGTCGGGTGAACCGCCGGCGGCGTACGGCACGATCAGGCGGATGGGTTTGGAGGGGTAGGCCTGTCCTGAGCCTGTCGGAGCGGCTTGTGCGTAAGCAATGCCGGCTGCGAGCACCAGCATTGCGGCTACAGCGAGTAACGAGCGCTTGGCCATGGGGCTCTCCGTGCGACGCCGTTTGAAGTCGACATCAATCCGATGCTCAGCGATTATGAATTCGCACCTGCATTTCCGCACAGAAAAACGCACTCACGCAGACTTTATGTTCATTGCGGAGAATAATCGTAAGTATTTGTTTTTAAACGATTTTTTAGTTTGACGCATTCATCCCTGAAGCCTTGACGATTTTCGCCGCCGTCGCGATATCGGTACGCAATAGCGCCGCGAATTCCTCCGGTGAACTGCCCACCAGTATCGCGCCCTGCGCGGAGAGGCGCTCTTTGATCTCCGGCAAATTCAAAATGCGCACGAGTTCAGCGTTGAGTTTCATCACGTTTGCGCGCGGTGTTGCAGCGGGCACCAACATGCCATACCAATTCGACATCGCATAACCCGGCACGCCGGCGTCGGCAATGGCCGGCACTTCGGGCAGTGGCGGAAAACGTTTTGCGGTGGTGACACCCAGCGCGCGCACTTTGCCGCTGCGCACGTACTGCGTGACTTGCAGCGCATTCATAAAATAAATCGGAATTTGCCCGGCGAATAAATCCACCGCTGCGGGGCCCGCGCCTTTGTACGGAATGTGATTGATCTGCACGCCGGCGAGCAGCTTGAATAACTCCGTCGCCAGATGCGGCGGCGAGCCGTTGCCGGAACTGCCATAGTTGATCTCGCCAGGACGTGCTTTTAAGAACGCGATGAATTCTTTCACGGTTTTCGGCGGAAACGACGGATGCAGCGACAGCACGAGCGGCCCTTCGGCGAGCTGGCTCACGGGTGCGAAATCTTTCACCGTATCGAACGGCAGCTTGGGATAGATGCTAGGGTTGACCGCAAAGCCGCTGGGCACCAACAGCGCGGTTTGACCATCGGGGGTTGCTTTCGCCACGTATGCAGAGCCGATGCTACCGTTGGCGCCGCTGCGGTTTTCGACGATTACCGGTATTTGCCAGGCTTCGTTGAGTTTTTGTGCCACGGCGCGCGCGAAGATGTCGGTGCCGCCGCCGGGCGGGAAGGGCACGATGATGCGCAGGGGACCGGCGGCATACAGTTGTGCCGCTACACACATCGGCAGCCAGGCCAACATTACAAAGGCAAATTTACGGACGTGACGATCGCGTGAACCAGCGCTCAACTGTCGTTCCCGCGCAGGCGGGAATCTATACGATGTTTCATGTGGCACTGTGTTATAGATTCCCGCATGCGCGGGAATGACAGTGGTGAGGCACGCGAATCTTGCTGCCAACTCAGGCAGGCGCAAAAATTATTCCGCTCTTAGAACTTCACCACCTTCGGATCGAACTCCAGTCCCAGCCCCGGCTTGGTGGGCACGGTGAGCATGCCGTTCTTCGGCACCGGCACTTCCTTGTAGCAGCGGAAGGTCCACGGCATGTATTCCACCGTGAGGCCGTTGGGTATGGCGGCAACAGTATGCACCTGAACTTCGGGAATCAGGTGGCTCACCACGGGCAGGTTGAACGCCTCGGCCATGGCTGCGATTTTCATGAAGCCGGTGATGCCGACCGAGCGCATGAGATCGATCATCACAATGTCCACCGAGCGCGCTTCCATCATGTGCCGGAACGGCACTGAGCCGTAGACGTATTCGCCGCCGGCCACCGGTGTAGCCAGCGCGTCGGTCACGCGCGCAAGGCCGGGGTAATCGTCATGCGTGGTGACGTCTTCGAGCCAGAACAAATGATATTTTTCAATCTGCTTGCCGATGGAAATCGCCTGGCGCACATCCCATCGCTGGTTGATGTCGCACATCAAATCGATTTTGTCGCCGATGGCTTCGCGGATGAGTTTGATGCGTTCGACTTCCAGCGGCGCATTAGTGTGGCCCGGCAGCGCCAACTGAGTCTTCATCTGCGTGTAGCCTTTTTTCACCAGCGTCTCCGCGGCCTTCACCACATGCTTTAGCGGAAAGCCGCGCATCAGCGCACCGCTGGCGTAGGTGGGCACGGTCTTGCGAAAACCGCCGAGCAGTTCCGACACCGGCTTGTCAAAGGCTTTGCCCTTGATGTCCCACAGCGCAATGTCGATGGCCGACGATGCCAGGGTGAATATGCCGCCGGGGCCCGCGTGCAGCGCGGCCTCGCGAAACCTGGCGTGGATCGGCTCGATGGCGAGCGGGTTCATGCCCACCGCGAGCGCGCCTAGCGAATCAATCGCTGATTTCAAAGCCGGTGTAATGCCCGCGCCGAAAAATGCCACCGAGATGCCCTGCAATCCCTGATCGGTACTGATTTTTACCCCGATGAGTTTGCGCGTCGCGCCTTTTTCGGCGGGGCCGTTGGCGAGCGGCTCGTCGGCCGGCACTTCAACGAAGGTGGTTTGGACTTTGGTGATTTTCATGGGCGTCTCGATGGTGGTTATGTGAATAGTGAATAAGGTGGCGGAAGTTTACACATTAAGCCGCGACAGTGACACTGCCGCCACCGGCGAAAATAATCAAGCCATCGACGCGTTTGCCGGTGAACGCACTCGCCATGTGGCCGCAGTAGGTGCGCACTTGGGCTTGGTATTCAGCAAGCAAGGGGGCTTCCACACTGGCCAGTGTGCCGGTTTTGTAGTCGAGCACGCACACCTCATCGGCGAATTCAACCAGCCGGTCGATACGCAAGCTGTCGCCGTGCTCGGTAATCAAAGGCACTTCGTTCGCTGCGCGCACGTAACTATCGGCAGCGAAGTAGCGGCGATAATTTTCATGCTGCAGCACGCCCTGTGCATCACGCCACAGCGGTTCAAATTCAACATCGGGCACATTCAAACCGCGTTGCATGTCCGTTCGTGTGGGCCGTGCTGCGCGCGTGAGTTGATCCATCAGCGCGTGAAACTGCGTGCCGTAGCGCAAGCCCTCGTTGTCGATACGCGTGCGCCGGGTGCCGGTGGGCAGCATGACGTTGAGTCGCGCATCAGCAACTACCGCACCACGTGGGTTGATTGTAAGTATTTGATTTTGAACAATATTTTTTATCTCTAAAGCGTCGCCCGTAGACACCGCGAGATACGCATCGGCTTGATCGGTGTTGCCGTTCACCACGGCAATGCGAATTTTTTCGTACCACGAATCCTTGCGCGCTTTGCTGTCGCAACCGCTCACGATCAACGCCTGCTTGGCACGCGTCATCGCAACGTAGAGCAGATTCAAATTCTCGCGCGCGGCGAGTGCGGCTTCACGCTCGAGGATGTCTTGCTGGTGCGGACTTTGTTCGTCCTTGCGTGACCACATGGAAAAATGCGTAGGCCGCGCCGCCGTGGCGGGCCAATCGAGCAGCGCTTCGTAGCCGCGGCTATTCGCGCCGCCCGCTGCCGCATCGAGCAACCACACGATGGGTGCTTCCAAGCCCTTCGCACCGTGCACGGTGTAAATGCGCACCGCATCGCTGGCGTCGCCAATGATGCCCTCGTCGGGCGCTTCAACCGCGGGCGCCGCACGCAAATCGGCGAGTTCGCCGATGAAGCGCGGCAGGCTCGGGTAACGCCCCGCGTCGGTATCCAGCGCGCGCTGCATGAAAGCGTTGAGGTTTGCCGCAACACTGCCGCGCATCGCCGAGGGCACAGCGTCGTCATAACGGTGCAGCACATCGGCTTCGAAGTAAATGCGGTCGAGTTGGTCGTGTACCGGCAGCAGGTCCGCCCGCAGCAGCCATTGCGACAACAAACCTTGCGCACGCACGAGCGCGGCACCGGCGTTATGCGCCGTCATCTGCGATAGCGCACTCCACCAGGTGCTGCCAGATTCAGCACGCACCGCTTGCGCGATGGCCACCAGATCGTCGTCACTGCAACTAAACACCGGTGAACGTAACGCGTGGGCTAGTTTCAGATCATTGAAGGGCGACACCAGAAACTCCAGCAGCGCGATCAGGTCCCGCACTTCGAGCGTGTCGAGCAAACCGCCCTGGCGCGACGTCACAAACGGTATGCCCGCATGCCGCAGCGCGCGCTCGTAGGTTTCAAGATGCGTGCGCCGGCTCACCAAAATCATAATGTCGCCGTAGGTGGCCGGGCGCGTGTGTACACCGTGGTCGTCGGCTGCCACCTGCCAGTGCAGTTTGATGTGCGCGATGTGCTCACTCAACTGTGCCGCCTCACGCGCGCGGCGGCTGTCCTCCGCCACGGCCAGCGGTGTATCGAAAGGATTGCGCAGCGCCGTATCCCGTGCGACAACGTTAGTTTCGTCATTGCTGATCAATGGCAACACGTCGACACGGCCGCGCTTGGCCGTGTAATGCGCGGTGTGTGCAACGAACCCGTCGTAGCCCGCTTCTGCACCAAACACACGGTTAACGACATCGATCACCGCCGGTGCGCAACGCCGCGATTCATTCTGCGATTCCTCGCGCGCCGCGAAACGCTCGCGCAAGTACTGGGTCGATTGCTCGAACAAGCGCGCTTCCGCGCGGCGGAAGCGGTAAATCGATTGCTTCGGGTCGCCCACTAAAAACACCTGCGGACGCGAATCGACTTCGGCGGCAGATTCAAACCAGCTTTGCAAAATCAGCCACTGCAAGGGGTTGGTATCCTGAAACTCGTCGAGCAACACATGGCGGTAGCGAGCGTCCAATTTACACTGTAGATAAATCGCGTGCTCGCTGTTGCACATCAACTGATAGGTACGCCACTCGATGTCGTTGTAGTCGATCACGCGGCGGTCGCGCTTCAACGCTTGATATTCCTCCAGTAGCGCAGCGCCACAGCGTAACGCGGCTTCGTTGAAACGGTAATTGCGTTGGCAAGACAGCGCGTTCAACACGCTTTGCAGGCGCGTGCCAATTTGATAATGTAGATTGAGCAAAGCCGCTTCGTTGTCTGCATCCAGGCGTTTGCTTTGTGCACCTGAAGGCTTGCGCACCAATAACTCGCCGTCCTGCCGCAGCAGCGCTGGGCGTATTAACGCCAGCTTGCGTTCCGGGTTCGAGGTCTCGCGTGCGCGAATCATGTCTTCGGCGCGCGCGATGTCAGTGGCTGTGTTGCGCCCGAGTATTTTCGCGAGCGCATCGAGTTTTTGCGACAAGGCTGCATCGTTGAACAACTGGCCCAGCACATCGTCGTCCGGCGCGCAGTCCATGCCCGCCGCGATCTGCTCGAGTGCATGTTCGACGGGTTCGGCCTCGTCGCCCACGTACGCCCACCAATCTGCACGTCGATACAAAAAATTCATCAACACGCGGCGCGTGCTGTCGAGGCCGTAGTGCGTGAACAAATAATCCAGCCCTGGCGACAC
>JAYUAH010000419.1:0-4284 GCA_043741415.1 Betaproteobacteria bacterium | reverse complement strand
GCCAGGTCACGCCCAGCGAATCGAGCGTGGTGAAAAAGGTTGCCTACGAGCCGCTGTTTTTGAGCCACCTGCGTGACACGCTGGGCATCAAAAGCGTCAAGCGCGTAGTGATGCACGAGCCGCTGTCGAATCTGCGCCCGGTGATTTTTGTGCAATACACACGCGACGCGGTGCGCACCGAGGTGTGGCGCGGCCTGCAAGGCGCGGCGACGTTGCGTGCGGACTGCGGCAAAATAGTTATTGGCGTGAGTGAAGATATTGATCCGCAAAGTACCGACGCGGTGTTCTGGTCGATGGCGTACCGCGCTACGCCGTCGGAAGATGTGCAAATCATCAACTACCGGCGCGGTGTGCAAGGCTCGCAGTATGGGCCGAACAAATCCGAATCGACGATGTTGATCGATGCTACGCAAAAACACCCGATGGCGCCGCTGGCGTTGCCCGGTAAGGCATACATGGAGCACGCGAAACAATTGTGGGAAGAATTAAAGCTGCCCGCGCTGTCACCGAATTCAACCAAAGGCCCGTGGCATGGCTACACGCTGGGCGACTGGACTGAAACTTGGGAACGTTTCGCGCAGCGCACCGTGGCGGGTGATTGGGAAGCGAATGGTTTGGAAACCATCAAGCGGCGGCGTGATGATTTGAATCCCGAAACGCCGACGGCGAAGCACGAGAAGTTGTAGTGAAACCCGCCCCCTTCATCTATCACGATCCACACAGCGTGAGCGACGCGGTCAACCTGCTCGCCACACACGCTGCGAACGGGAGCGCCTGCGTGCTGGCCGGTGGGCAATCGCTGATGCCGATGTTGAATTTTCGCTATGCCATGCCTGATCACCTGATTGATCTCAACATGGTGAGCGGGCTTGCCTACATTCGAGTTGAAGGTAACGCGCTCCACATCGGCGCTATGACGCGGCAGCGCGATATCGAATTTTCAGCCGACATTGGCCAGCACTGTCCACTGCTGCACGCTGCACTCGCGCATGTCGGACACCGGCAAACTCGCAATCGCGGCACGCTGGGCGGCTCGCTGTGTCATCTCGATCCGTCGGCGGAACTCGCCAACGCCGCCGCGTTGCTGGGCGCGACTCTGCATGCAGTGTCGCAACGCGGCACGCGCGATCTGCGGTTCGCCGACTTTGCGCTGTCGTTCATGACCACAGATCTCGCGCCGGACGAAATGCTCGCGGGGGTTACGTTTCCACTCCCCGGCAAAATGTTCGGTCACGCCTTTGTGGAATTCGCGCGCCGCCACGGCGACTTTGCCATCGTCGCGTGTTCTGCACTGGTGGGACTGGATGCCAAAGGCCATATCGGCGCCGCATCCTTGGCGCTGTCCGGTTTAAGTCACGCGCCGATTCGTCCGCGCGACATCGAACGTGCATTGATCGGTCAACCGCCGAACGCAGCCACCTTCAAAGCCGCGGCCGCAGCAGCCGAGAAACTGGACGCCGGTGGTGACTCACAAAATTCATCGGCCTACCGGCAACATCTCGCGCGCGTGCTCACCTACCGTGCGCTCGAACAAGCTGCCGCGCATGCGAAAGAGAAGCAACATGGTTGATACACGACAGATCGCCGTCAACGTAAACTGCAAGACGTACACCGCCACCATCGAAACGCGCATGACGCTGGTGGATTTTTTGCGCCATGAACTGAAGCTCACCGGCACCCATGTCGGCTGCGAACACGGCGTGTGCGGCGCCTGCACCGTGCTGGTCAACGGGGTGAGCGCGCGCGCCTGTTTAATGCTGGCAGTGCAGTGCAATGGGCAAGCGGTCACTACGGTTGAGTCGCTGGCAACGGACGGCACACTCAATGTGCTGCAGCAGGCGTTTCAGGATCATCACGGCCTGCAATGCGGCTTTTGCACGCCGGGCATGTTGATGACACTCACTGAATTTTTGCGCGATCATCCGCAGCCGAGCGAAGCAGACGTGCGCGAGGCGCTGTCCGGTAATTTGTGCCGCTGCACCGGCTATCAGGGCATCGTCGATGCCGCACTGGCGGCGGCGAAGCAAATGCGTGAGGCACCATGAGCAAAGCTAAGCTGACCGGCTCACTTACGGGCTCATTGACCGGCTTCGGCGCTTCCGTCAAACGCAAGGAAGACCCCGCCTTCCTTCGCGGTGAAGGGCAGTTCATCGACGACATTCATTTGCCGGATATGCTGCATGCCGCATTCGTGCGCAGCCCGCATGCGCATGCTCGCGTAGGCAAAATCGACAAAGCCGCAGCGCTGGCGTTGCCCGGTGTGCACGCGGTGATTACGTTCGCCGATTTGCCGGACGTTGTACGCAAGCAAACGCTGCCGCTGCTGGTGCCGCATCCGGCGATCCAGCAAGCGTACCTGCCTTACGCTTTGGCAAAGGATGAAACGTGCTACACCGGCGAGCCGGTGGCCTGCGTGATCGCGGACAGCCGTTATATTGCGGAAGACGCCGCGGAGTTGGTCGATGTTGAATACGAACCGCTGCCGGCGGTGAACAATTGCCGTGCCGCGCTGGAGGAGGGCGCACCGCTCGCGCATGCGGGTGCGGCGTCGAATATCGCGGCGCGTTTTCCGGTGAAAGTGGGCGACGCTGATCGCGCGTTTACCGGCGCCGCCCACGTGTTTCGCGAAAAAATTTATCAGCATCGCGGCGGCGCGTTTTTCATGGAATGCCGCGGTGCAATTGCGCAGTACGACAAGCAGTCGCAGGGCTATACGCTGCATATTTCATCGCAGGGTCCGCACCGCATCAAGCGCAGCATGCTGGAAATGTTCGATCTGGGCGACCATCAGATGCGCGTGATCACGCCCGATGTCGGCGGCGGCTTCGGGCCCAAAGGTTCGTTCTACCCCGAGTACATCAACGTCGCGGTGGCGGCCAAACAGCTCGGTCGGCCGGTGAAATGGATCGAAGACCGCCGCGAGAATTTTCTCACTACACATCAGGAGCGCGATCAGTATTGGGACATGGAAATCGCCGTCGATGCCCATGCCAAAATCATCGGCGTGCGCGGACAACTGATCCACGAAACCGGCGCGTATGTGCCGTGGGGCATTGTGCTGCCGTGGATCACCGCGACCACCGTGCCGGGGCCGTATGTGATTCCGCATTTCAAATTGGATGTGCTGTCGGTGTTCACCAACAAAATTCAGACCACGCCGGTGCGCGGCGCGGGGCGGCCCGAAGCGGTGACGACGATGGAGCGCCTGATGGATCGCGTAGCGCGCGAACTGAAGCTCGATCGCGCGGAAGTGCGACGGCGCAATTTCATTCAGCCCGAGCAGATGCCGTATCAAGTCGGCATTATTTTTCGCGATGGGCGGCCGGTCACTTATGACAGTGGCAACTATCCGGCGTGTCTTGAAGCTGCACTCCAAGTATCTGATTATAAACAATTTTCTGAACGGCAAGCGAAGGCGCGTGGAGAAGGCCGCTACCTCGGCATCGGCATGGCCAATGCGGTGGAGGCCACCGGTCTCGGCCCTTACGAAAGTGCGACCGTGCGCGTGGCGACGTCGGGCAAGATTGTGATTTACACCGGCGCCACGCCGCAGGGCCAGGCACACAAAACCACGCTGGCGCAGATTGCAGCAGATCAACTCGGCGTTGATTTTAATCACATCGACGTGGTCACCGGCGATACCGCGATGAATGCATTGGGTATGGGCACGTTCGCGGCGCGCACGGCGGTCAACGCCGGCAACTCGGTGCACGTGGCGGCGCTGGCAGTCGCGGCCAAAGCAAAAAAACTCGCCGCAGGCATGATGGAATGCCTCGAAGACGATCTCGAACTCGCCGACGGCTACGTGCGCCTGAAAAGCGCACCGGACGTGAAAAAGAGTTTGCGCGAGATCGCGGTTAAATCGATTGGCATGCCGGGCTTTTCGATGGCGGGCGGCCTCGCGCCGGGGCTGGAACACACGGCGCACTTCACGCCCGATCAGGCGGTGTATTCCAACGGCGCGCATGTGGCCGAAGTGGAAGTCGATATCGAAACCGGCGCCGTGAAAATCCTGCGCTACACCGTGGCGCACGACTGCGGCCGCGTGATCAACCCGATGGTGGTCGATGGGCAAGTGGTCGGCGGTGTGGCGCATGGCGTGGGCAACGCGCTCTACGAACAACTCGCGTTTGACGACCAAGCGCAACCGCTCACCACCAACTTCGGCGAATACCTGCTGCCGATGGCCACCGATGTGCCGCGAGTCGATCTGGTGCATCTGGAAACGCCATCGCCGTTAAATCCGCTGGGCGTCAAGGGCGCAGGCGAAGGCGGCACCATTTC